>NZ_JASCXL010000089.1:0-39303 GCF_030010595.1 Streptomyces sp. CC224B
CGCCCCCCCCGGCCGCCCGGGGGGGGGGGGTTCGGGGGGGTTTTTTGGCCCCTCCGTGGGGGCCCCGCGGCGGGGGGGGGGGGGGGGGCCCCCCCCCCCCCCCCCCCCGGCCGCCGCGCGCGGCGGCCGTGTGCGCTCCCGAGATGTGCCGCTTCGGCTACTTCCGCACGGCGTCCAGGGCGTCGATCATGCCCACGCCGTAGAAGCCGTTGCGGTTCTTGCCGCCCTCGCACACCGCGTCGACCTTGCCGTCCCCGTCGAAGTCGTACGGGTTCGTGCACGGCACCGCGTCGGCCTGCCGGTACAGCAGGGCCTTCACCCGGGCCGCGGAGGCCTTCGGGTGCGACGACTTGATCAGCGCGGCCACGCCCGCGGCGTGCGGCGACGCCATCGACGTCCCCGCCTTGTAGCCGAACGTGCCGCCCGGCAGGGTCGACAGGATCAGCCCGCTGGTGGCGGGCGGCCGCGGCTTCTGGTACGCCGTCGCGTCGCCGCCGGGGGCGGTGATGTCGATGACGCCCTTGCCGTAGTTGGAGAACGACGACTTCAGGCCCTTGGCGCCGGTGGACGACACCGTCACGACGCCCGGGAGCTGCGACGGCAGGTCGAAGCAGTCCGCGGTCGAGATGGTGCGCTGTACCGGCGTCGTGTCGTTCGGGCTCGTCTTGTCGACGAGGGTCTCCTGGGCGAGGTCCGTCTTGGCGTTGCCCGCCGCCGCCACGTTCACCGCCCCCTTGCGCTCGGCGTACCGGGAGGCACGGCCGACCGCGTCGACCAGGGCCCGCTGGTCGGGGTCCGTACGGCAGTTGAACAGCCACGGGTCGGTGTAGTAGCTGCTGTTGGTGACGTCCACGCCGTGCTCGGCCGCCCACACGAAGCCGCAGACCACGGCCTCCGTGTAGTACAGGCCGGTGGCCGGCTCGGCCACCTTCAGGCTGGCGACCTTCACACCGGGTGCCACGCCGGTGATCCCGGTGCCGTTCTTCGCGGCGGCGATCGTGCCCGCCACGTGCATGCCGTGGTCGCTCTCCTTGGGCACCGGCCGCCACGCGCGGCCCTTCTGCGTGGGCACCCCGCCCAGACAGCTCGCGGACGCCTTCCTGTCGAAGTTCGGCGCGATGTCCGGGTGGGTGTCGTCGACCCCGGAGTCCAGGACGGCGACGGTCACCTTCGGGCTGCCGAGCGACACCTTGTGCGCCCGGTCCGCCTTGACGGCGGGCAGGTCCCACTGGAGCGGCTCCAGCTCGTCCTGGCCGCGCGCCGCCGTGCCCGCGGCGGCCGCCGCCTCCCGCGCGGACAGCGGACGCGCCTCCTCGACGGCGTCGTCGGCCTGCGCGGACAGCGGCGCGGTGCGCGTGGCACCCGCCGACTGGACGCCCTTGGCCTTGCGGATGGTCCTGGCGAAGTCCGGGTTCGCCGAGTGGACGACGATCACGCCGATCTGGTCGTACGCGATGACGACCTTGCCGCCCGCCTTGGCGACGGCCTTCTTGACGTGCTGGGATATCCAGCCGCCGTAGCTCTTGCGGACGTTGACGACGTAGCTCATCGACGCGCCGTCGGCCGCGGCGGCCGCCACGGCCGGCCCGGACGGCCCGGCGGCGGCCGGCCCGGCGGCCGGCGGCGCGTCGGGCTGCGCCGCGGCCGTGCCCGGCAGGAACGCGAGCGCGGACACCACGGCCACGCCGAGCGGAAGAGCGAGCACGCGGCGGCCGAGCGGTGCGGTGGGCCTGGTCACGTCGGTGCTCCCCCTCACTTCTTCTTGACCGCGTCGAGGGCGTCGACGATCCCGTAGCCGTAGAAGCCGTTGCGGTTCGCGCCGCCCTCGCACACGGCGTCGACCTTGCCGTCGCCGTCCGGGTCGTACGGCTTCGTCGGGCAGCCGGGGTTGTCCGCCTGCTTCTTCAGCAGCTTCTGGAGCTGCGCGGGGCCCGCCTTCGGGTGCGTGGACTTCAGCAGCGCGGCCACGCCCGCGGCGTGCGGCGCCGCCATGGAGGTGCCCTGGAGCCAGGCGTACTCGCCGCCCGGCATCGTGGAGAGGATGCCGCCGTCCTTCGACGGGGTGTCCGTGGGCTTCTGGTAGCGGCGGTCGCCGCCGGGGGCCGCGACGTCGACGACGCCGTTGCCGTACGTGGAGTAGTACGACTTGGCCTTGTACACACCGGTCGCGCTGACCGTGACGACGCCCGGGAGCTGGGTCGGCACGTCCAGGCACGTGTGCGGGTCGATGGTGCGGGTCACCGGCGTCGAGTCGTCGGGGCTCGTGGTGTCGACGATGGCGTCCGCGTCCAGGTCGTGGTTGGAGTTCCCCGCGGAGGCCAGGTGCAGGGTGCCCTTGCGCTGGGCGTAGAGCTGCGCGCGGTTGACCGCGTCGACGATGGCCCGCTGGTCCGGGTCGTCCTTGCAGTTGTACAGCCACGGGTCCACGTAGTAGCTGTTGTTGGTGATCTCGATGCCGTGGTCGGCGGCGAACACGAAGGCGCACACGACGCTCTCCGGGTAGAACAGCTCGCTGACCGGGTCGGCCACCTTGATGCCCGCGACCTTGACGCCGGGGGCGACCCCGGCGACGCCTATGCCGTTGCGGGCGGCGGCTATCTCGCCCGCCACGTGCGTGCCGTGGTAGTGCTCCTTCTTCGCCGGCCGCCAGGCACCGAGCGAGGTGTCGGCCTTGCCGCCCACGCAGTTCGCCGACTGCTTCGCCGAGAAGCTGGGCGCGAGGTCGGGGTGGGTGTCGTCCACGCCGGTGTCGATGACGCCGACGGTGACCTTCCCGCTGCCGGGGTTGAGCTTCGCCGCCTTGTCGGCGCCGATGGCCCGCAGGTCCCACTGGTCGGCCTCCAGGGGCTCCTGGGCGGGCGCGTCCTTCGCGCCGGACGCGGCCTGCCGCTGGAGGGCCCTGGCCCTGTCCTTCGACAGGAACGTCGGCGCGCCCTCCTCGGTCGTCCCGGCCGCCGTGAGCGGCGCCGTGCGCGTCGCGCCCGCGGACTGCACCCCGCGCACCTTCCGCAGCTCCTTGCCGAAGTCGGGGTTGGCCGAGTGCGCGACGATCACCCCGATCTTCGCGTAGGTGGCGACGACGGTGCCGTCGGCCTTCGCGATCGCCTTCTTCACGGCCGCGATGGTCCTGCCGTCGGTCCGGGTGTTGACGACGTCCGCCAGCTTGCCCGCGGCGGGCGCCGCGGCCGCCCGGCCGGGGCCGGCGGGCGCGTCGGCCGGGGCCGCCGTCGCGGCGCCCGGCGCGAACCCGACCGTGGCGGCGAGGGCGACGCCGAGCGGCAGGGCGAGGGCGAGACGTCTGGTGCGGGAGGAACCTGACGTGCGCGAGGAGCGCAGATGAGCCATGGGGTCTCCACATCATCCGGATACGGAACTGCCCGAACACTGCGGGTGCTCGGGCAGACACATGAGGGGTAATGCCAGGTGCATGACTGGTTGTGCAGGGGTGAAGCTATCCCCAGGACTCCCGGGCCAGCAATGACTTCGTGAAGAAAGCGGGGAAAGCGGCCTTTCGAGCCGCTCCTGGCGCGCCGCCGCGACGTTGAACAGCGGACGGAACCAACATCAACCCCCTGTCGGATCACGTCCCCTGGGCTTAGCATCACCAACCGCGGCCCACGTGATCCGCGTCACGCCCGGCACCTCGCGGCGCGACGCCACGCGTCACGCCACGGCACGCACAGAGAGCACGCAGAGCGCATGGACCGCACCGCTTCCGACCCGTCCCCCCCCACACCGCCCGCCGCCGCCGCCACCCCCGACCCGTCCACCGCCACCCCCGCCCCGTACGCCGCCACCACCACTCCCGACCCGACCGTCCCCACCACCCCCGCCCCACGAGGAGACTCCGTGGCCCCCGACGCACCGCCGCCCCCGAAGGACGGCGCAGAACCCGTGCCCCCGGCCCCCTCCGCGCAGGAGTACGTCGCGGTGCAGCAGAGCCCGGAGTTCGCCGAACTGCGGGCCGCCCACCGCTCGTTCGCGTTCCCGCTCACGGTCGCGTTCATCGCCTGGTACCTCGGCTACGTCCTGCTGTCGAACTACGCCGGCGGCTTCATGGGCACCAAGCTGTTCGGCAACATCAACGTCGCGTTCGTATTCGGCCTGGCCCAGTTCCTCACCACCTTCCTCATCGCCTGGTGGTACGCGCGCCACGCCGCCGCCAAGCTCGACCCGCGGGCCGAGGCCATCAAGTCCCGGATGGAGGGCGGCGCATGAGCACCCCGGCCCTCGCCGACGCCCACGCCACCGTGCTCGCCGCCAACGAGGCGAGCGAGCACCGGCCGCTGATCATCACGCTGTTCGCGGTCTTCGTCGTCGCCACCCTCGTCATCACCGTGTGGGCCGGCCGCCAGACCAAGAGCGCCGCCGACTTCTACGCCGGCGGACGGCAGTTCACCGGCTTCCAGAACGGCCTCGCCGTGTCCGGCGACTACATGTCCGCCGCGTCCTTCCTCGGCATCGCCGGCGCCATCGCCCTCTTCGGCTACGACGGCTTCCTGTACTCCATCGGCTTCCTGGTCGCCTGGCTGGTCGCGCTGCTCCTCGTCGCCGAACCGCTGCGCAACTCCGGCCGCTACACCATGGGCGACGTCCTCGCCTTCCGGATGCGCCAGCGCCCCGTGCGCACCGCCGCGGGCACCTCCACCATCGTCGTGTCGATCTTCTACCTGCTCGCGCAGATGGCGGGCGCGGGCGTCCTGGTCTCGCTGCTCCTCGGCATCACCAGCGACGGCGGCAAGGTCGCCATCGTCGCGCTCGTCGGCGTCCTGATGATCGTGTACGTCACCATCGGCGGCATGAAGGGCACCACCTGGGTCCAGATGGTCAAGGCCGTCCTGCTCATCGCGGGCGCGCTGCTCCTCACCTTCCTGGTGCTGCTGAAGTTCGACTTCAACATCTCCGACCTGCTCGGCGCGGCCGCCGAGAAGAGCGGCAAGGGCACGCCGTTCCTGGAGCCCGGCCTCAAGTACGGCGCCACCGCGACGTCCAAGCTGGACTTCATCTCCCTCGGCATCGCCCTGGTGCTCGGCACCGCGGGCCTGCCGCACATCCTCATCCGCTTCTACACGGTGCCCACCGCCAAGGCCGCGCGGAAGTCCGTGAACTGGGCCATCGGCATCATCGGCGCCTTCTACCTGATGACGATCGCGCTCGGCTTCGGCGCCGCCGCGCTCATCTCCCCGAAGGAGATCACCGACTCCAACCCGGCGGGCAACACGGCCGCGCCCCTGCTCGCCCTCCATCTCGGCGGCCTCGACTCCAACTGGGGCGCCATCCTGCTCGCCACCATCTCCGCGGTCGCCTTCGCCACGATCCTCGCCGTCGTCGCGGGCCTGACCCTCGCCTCGTCCTCGTCGTTCGCGCACGACATCTACGCGAACGTCATCAAGCGGGGCAAGGCCGGCGAGAAGGAGGAGGTCCGCGCCGCCCGCTGGGCCACCGTCTTCATCGGCATCGTCTCCATCGCCCTCGGCGCGCTCGCCCGCGACCTGAACGTGGCCGGCCTGGTCGCCCTCGCCTTCGCCGTCGCCGCGTCCGCGAACCTGCCGACCATCCTCTACAGCCTGTTCTGGAAGCGGTTCACCACCCAGGGCGCGCTGTGGTCCATCTACGGCGGCCTCACCACGGCCGTCGTCCTCGTCCTGTTCTCCCCGGTGGTCTCCGGCAACGAGAAGACCTCCATGTTCAAGGGCGTCGACTTCCACTGGTTCCCGCTGGAGAACCCCGGCCTCATCTCCATCCCGGTGGGCTTCCTGCTCGGCTGGCTCGGCACCCTGCTGTCCAAGGAGGAGCCCGACAAGGAGAAGTACGCCCAGCTCGAGGTGCGTTCCCTGACGGGCACCGGGGCGCACTGACCCCACCCGTACCGCGCGGCCGCGTCGTAGGGATCTACGACGCGGCCGTGTCCGTCCTGTGGAAATGGTCTCTGTCGGTGTCAGTGGCGTCACGTAGGCTCAGGAGTCGAAGGGGCGTACGACGCGACGCACCACCGATCCGGACCGGGGAGGGGGCCCACGTGCTCATCGACACGTACGGCCGCGTGGCCACCGATCTGCGGGTTTCACTGACCGACCGGTGCAACCTGCGGTGCACGTACTGCATGCCGGAGGAAGGCCTGCAGTGGCTGGCCAAGCCCGACCTGCTCACCGACGACGAGATCGTCCGCCTCGTCCGTATCGCCGTCACCCGCCTCGGCGTCGAGGAGGTCCGCTTCACCGGCGGCGAGCCGCTGCTCCGCCCCGGCCTGGTCTCCATCGTCGAGCGCTGCGCCGCCCTGGAGCCGCGCCCCCGGCTCTCCCTGACGACGAACGGCATCGGCCTCAAGCGCACCGCGTCGGCCCTGAAGGCCGCGGGCCTGGACCGGGTCAACGTCTCGCTGGACACGCTGCGCCCGGACGTCTTCAAGACCCTCACCCGCCGGGACCGCCACCGCGACGTCCTCGACGGCCTCACGGCGGCCCGCGCGGCGGGCCTCACCCCGGTCAAGGTCAACACGGTCCTGATGCCGGGGCTGAACGACGACGAGGCCCCGGACCTGCTGGCCTGGGCCGTCGAGAACGACTACGAACTGCGCTTCATCGAGCAGATGCCCCTGGACGCCCAGCACGGCTGGAAGCGCGAGGGCATGATCACCGCCGGTGACATCCTCGCCTCGCTGCGCACCCGCTTCGACCTCACCGCGGAGGGCACCGACGAGCGCGGCTCCGCGCCCGCCGAGCGCTGGCTGGTCGACGGCGGCCCGCACCGCGTCGGCGTGATCGCCTCCGTCACCCGCCCCTTCTGCTCGGCCTGCGACCGCACCCGGCTCACCGCCGACGGCCAGGTCCGCACCTGCCTGTTCGCCACGGAGGAGACCGACCTGCGCGCGGCCCTGCGCGCCGAGGGCGAAGCCGCCGCCACGGACGACGAGGTCGCCCGCCTGTGGAAGCGCGCGATGTGGGGCAAGAAGGCGGGATCCGGTCTGGACGACCCGGCCTTCCTCCAGCCCGCCCGCCCGATGTCGGCGATCGGCGGCTGAGGCGCGGCGCGGCTCAGGAGCCCTGTGCGGCGTCCCAGGCGTCGAGCGTGACGACGTCCTTGAGGAATCCCCGCACCCCCAGGAACTGGGACAGGTGCTCGCGGTGCTCCTCGCAGGCCAGCCAGGTCTTGCGCCGCTCCGGCGTGTGCAGCTTCGGATTGTTCCAGGCCAGCACCCACACGGCGGCCGCGCGACAGCCCTTGGCGGAGCAGACGGGGGTTTCGTCGGTCACGTATTCATCCCAAACACGGCGACGCCGAGCAGCCACGGGGGGAGCTGCCCGGCGTCGGTCTGTCGCTCCGACGGGGGATGCGGAGCGCGTACGAAGTATGTCACGGGTCACCGGCCACCCGGCACCGGAACTCCATGATTGATCTGAGCTTTTCTTGAGCTTGGCGGAACGTCGTCGGTCAGCCCTGGTCCCGCGACGGTGCCGTCGGCTGCTCGCGGAACGCGCCGGCGGGGCCCTCCGGGGCCGGTTCCGCGCTCCGCTCGTGCGGTGGCGCGGCGGCCAGCGCGGGCCGCGACGGTGCCGGTACGAACGTTGACGGCAGCGAGGGAGCGTTCTCACGGCCCGCGTTGGCGATCACCACCGCGACGTACGGCAGGAGCACGCCGAGCACCAGCGCGACGAGCGCGACGTGCCGTTCCACGTTCCAGAGCACCGCGGCGGCAATGACCGAAACAGTGCGCACGGACATCGAGATCACATACCGCCGCTGCCGTCCCCGCACGTCGTCCGCGAGGCCCTGCCTGGCCCCTGTGATCCGGAAGACCTGGGCGCCGTTCTGCTTCCGCATCACTCTCCACCGCCTGCCCGTCCATGCCAGGCCCTCCCCGGCCTGGACCCTTCCCCACGGTACGCCGCACCTGCGCAGTCGCGTAGACCGGGTCCGGCCTCGCGCCGCCCCTCCCGGTGCGCCGCGTCACGTAGGGACCCGCCCGACATGCGCCGTACGGCGGATGGGCCGAAACTGATCGTAATGCTCATGTCGGGCCGTCTGAGGAGGCAGCTATGGGCTGGTTGTGGGCGATCATCGTGGGCTTCGTGCTGGGTCTGCTAGCCAAGGCGATCCTGCCGGGCAAGCAGCACAGCCCACTGTGGCTGACGACCGTGTTCGGCATCATCGGTGGCGTGATCGGCAACTCGCTCGCCGCCGGGTTCGGAATCGACGAGACCAAGGGCATCGACTGGGGCCGGCACGCGTTGCAGCTCGCCGCGGCCGTGGTCGTCGTGGCCATCGGCGACATGCTGTACACGGCGGTCAAGGGGAAGAAACAAGTCCGCAGGACGTGAGCCGTCCGCCGTCACACGGGTGTCTTGAGGCAGCGGTGCCCCCACCGGCACAGGCTTCCTGACACACGGGTGCCCCTGACACGCAGGCGCCCTTGACCTACGGGTGCCCCTGGCACACGGGTGAGGGGCCGGTCCACCCGGACCGGCCCCTCATGCGTGCGGGCCCCGGCGTCATGCGTACAGGGCTGGGCTCATGCCCGCGGGCCCCTCATGCGCGCGTGGCCGCCCGACCGTGGCGGGTCAGCCGGTGACCTCCACCGCCGCCAGGTTCTTCTTGCCGCGGCGCAGCACCAGCCACCGCCCGTGCAGCAGGTCCTCGCGGGCCGGGACGGCGTCCTCGGCGGTGACCTTGGCGTTGTTCACGTAGGCGCCGCCCTCCTTGACCGTGCGCCGGGCGGCCGACTTGCTCGCCACCAGGCCGACCTCCGCGAACAGGTCCACGACCGGGCCGGGCTCGGCCACCCGGACGTGCGGCAGCTCACCGAGCGCCGCGGCCAGCGTGGCCGCGTCCAGGTCGGCCAGCTCGCCCTGGCCGAACAGCGCCTTCGACGCGGCGATCACGGCCGCGCACTGGTCGGCGCCGTGCACCAGGGTCGTCAGCTCCTCGGCGAGCGCGCGCTGCGCGGCCCGCGCCTGCGGGCGCTCCTCGGTCTGCCGCTCGAGCTCCTCCAGCTCCTCGCGCGGCTTGAAGGAGAGGATGCGCAGGTAGCGGGTGACGTCCCGGTCGTCCACGTTCAGCCAGAACTGGTAGAACGCGTACGGCGTGGTCATCTCCGGGTCCAGCCAGACGGCGCCGCCCTCGGTCTTGCCGAACTTGGTGCCGTCCGCCTTGGTCATCAGCGGCGTGGCGACGGCGTGCACCGTCGCCTCCGGCTCCAGGCGGTGGATCAGGTCGATGCCCGCCGTGAGGTTGCCCCACTGGTCGGAGCCGCCGGTCTGGAGCACGCAGCCGTGGCGCCGGTACAGCTCCAGGAAGTCCATGCCCTGCAGGAGCTGGTAGCTGAACTCGGTGTAGCTGATGCCCTCCTGCGACTCCAGGCGGCGGGCCACGGACTCCTTGGTGAGCATCTTGTTCACCCGGAAGTGCTTGCCGATGTCCCGCAGGAACTCGATCGCGGTCATGCCCGCGGTCCAGTCCAGGTTGTTCACCATCACCGCGGCGTTCTCGCCCTCGAAGGACAGGAACGGCTCGATCTGCGACCGCAGCCGGGTCACCCAGTTCGCGACCGTCTCCGGGTCGTTCAGGGTCCGCTCGGCCGTCGGCCGCGGGTCGCCGATCTGGCCGGTGGCGCCGCCCACCAGGGCCAGCGGGCGGTGGCCCGCCTGCTGGAGGCGGCGCACGGTCAGGACCTGCACCAGATGCCCGACGTGCAGGCTGGCCGCGGTCGGGTCGAAGCCGCAATAGAACGTGACGGGACCGTCCGCGAGCGCCTTGCGCAGTGCTTCTTCGTCGGTGGACTGGGAGAAGAGCCCCCGCCACTTCAGCTCGTCGACGATGTCCGTCACGGTCTCGTGTCTCCTTGGGAAAATCATGTCGGCCGGGCGAGGGGCACCGGCAGCGCCCCGCGCACCGACCAGGTGCAGTGTCCGAGGTTATACGCCCCGGCTGACCGAACTCATATTGAAATCCGGCACCCGCAGCGCGGGCATGGCCGCCCGGGTGAAGTAGTCGCCCCACTCGCGCGGCAGCGTCGCCTCCGTGCGGCCCGCCTCGGTGGCCCGCGCCAGCAGGTCCACGGGCGACTCGTTGAACCGGAAGTTGTTCACCTCGCCGACCACCTCGCCGTTCTCCACCAGGTACACGCCGTCCCTGGTCAGCCCCGTGAGCAGCAGCGTCGCCGGGTCGACCTCGCGGATGTACCACAGGCACGTCAGCAGCAGGCCCCGCTCGGTGGCCGCGACCATCTCGTCCAGACCGCGGCCGGAGCCGCCCTCCAGGACGAGGTTGTCGATCGCCGGGGCCACCGGCAGGCCCGTCAGGGCGGCGCTGTGCCGGGTCGTGATCAGGCGCTTCAGCTCGCCGTCGCGCATCCAGTCGGTGGGGCCCAGCGGCAGGCCGTTGTCGAAGGCCGAGGCGTCGTCGCCCGAGGCGTGCGCCAGCACGAAGGGCGCCGCCTCCAGGCCCGGCTCCATCGGGTCGCTGCGCAGCGTCAGGGGCAGCTCCGCGAGCCGCTCCCCGACGCGGGTGCCGCCGCCCGGCTTGGAGAAGACCGTACGACCCTCCGCCGCGTCCCGGGCCGCCGACGACCAGAGCTGGTAGATCAGCAGGTCCGCGACCGCGGTCGGCGGCAGCAGCGTCTCGTACCGCCCCGCGGGCAGGTCCACGCGCCGCTTCGCCCAGGCCAGGCGCCGGGCGAGGTCCTCGTCGAGCGCGCCCGGGTCCACGTCCCCGAAGTCCCGCGTCGCGCGGCCCGCCCACGCCGAGCGGGTGCGGTCCGGGGACTTCGCGTTCAGCTCCAGCGTGCCGGTCGGCTGGTCGTGGCGCAGCCTCAGCCCCGTCGACGTGCCCAGGTAGCTGGTGGTCAGCTCGTGGTGGGCGAAGCCGTACAGCTCCCGGCCGCCCGCGCGGGCACGGGCGAAGGCCTCGCCGAGGGCGGGCGCGAAGTCCGCGAAGACCGCCGAGGACGTCTCGGCGGGCGCGTCCGTGAAGTCCGGCGCGGCCGGGGCGCCCGTCACCAGGGGCTGCGCGTCCTCGGCGGGCCCGGCCGCGCGGGCGGCGGCCTCGGCGGCCCGCACCAGCGGCTCCAGGTCGTCGGCGGTGACCGCCGAGCGGGACACCACGCCCGCCGCGGTGCCCCGGGACCCCTCGACGGTCGCGATCACCGTGAGGGTCCGGCCCCGGGTGACGCCGTTGGTGGTCAGCGCGTTGCCCGCCCAGCGCAGGTTCGCCGTGGACCGCTCGTCGGCGATCACCACGCAGCCGTCGGTGGTGGACAGCTCCAGGGCCCGCTCGACGATCTCGTGCGGCTTGGTCGTACCGTGCGTCCGCGCGCTCATCGCCCGGCCTCCTGCGTCGTGTTGAGGATGGTGACGCCCTGGAAGAGGGCGGAGGGGCAGCCGTGGGAGACCGCGGCGATCTGGCCGGGCTGGGCCTTGCCGCAGTTGAAGGCGCCGCCCAGGACGTACGTCTCCGGGCCGCCGACGGCCTTCATCGATCCCCAGAAGTCGGTGGTCGTCGCCTGGTAGGCGACGTCGCGGAGCTGCCCGGCGAGCCGCCCGTTCTCGATCCGGTAGAAGCGCTGGCCGGTGAACTGGAAGTTGTACCGCTGCATGTCGATGGACCACGACCGGTCGCCCACCACGTAGATGCCCCGCTCGACGCCGCCGATCAGGTCCTCGGTGGAGGAGCCCGCCGGGTCCGGCCGCAGCGAGACGTTCGCCATGCGCTGCACGGGCACGTGCGCGGGGGAGTCGGCGTACGCGCAGCCGTTGGAGCGCTCGAAGCCGGTGAGCTTCGCGATGCGCCGGTCCAGCTGGTAGCCGACCAGGGTGCCGTCCTTCACCAGGTCCCAGGACTGCGCGGCCACGCCCTCGTCGTCGTACCCGATCGTCGCCAGGCCGTGCTCGGCCGTCCGGTCGCCGGTGACGTTCATCAGCGACGAGCCGTACGCGAGCTTGCCGAGCTGGTCGAACGTCGCGAACGACGTGCCCGCGTACGCCGCCTCGTAGCCGAGGGCGCGGTCGAGCTCCGTGGCGTGGCCGATGGACTCGTGGATCGTCAGCCACAGGTTCGAGGGGTCGACCACCAGGTCGTACCGGCCCGGCTCGACGCTCGGGGCCCGCATCTTCTCGGCCAACTGGTCGGGGATGCGCGCCAGCTCGGCGTCCCAGTCCCAGCCGGTGCCGGTCAGGTACTCCCAGCCGCGGCCGACCGGCGGCGCGAGGGTCCGCATCGAGTCGAACTCGCCACTCGCCTCGTCCACGGCGTGCGCCGTGAGCTGCGGGTGCAGCCGCACGCGCTGCTGCGTGGTGACCGTGCCCGCGGTGTCGGCGTAGAACTTGTTCTCGTGCACGGTGAGCAGCGAGGCGTCCACGTGCGCGACACCCTCGGCGGCCAGGAGGCGGCCGCTCCACTCCGCGAGCAGCCCCGTCTTCTCCTCGTCCGGCACCGAGAACGGGTCGACCTCGTACGACGACACCCACGTCTTGTCCGCGTGCACCGGCTCGTCCGCGAGCCGCACCCGCTCATCGGACCCGGCCGCCTTGATGACCTGCGCCGACAGCTTCGCCATCGCCACCGCCTGGGACGCGACCCGCGCCGCCGCGTCCATCGTCAGGTCCACGCCGGACGCGAACCCCCAGGCGCCACCGTGCACCACCCGCACCGCGTACCCCAGGTCCGTGGTGTCCAGGGACGCGGCGGGCTTGGCGTCCCGCAGCCGCCAGGAGGCACTGCGCACCCGCTCCAGGCGGAAGTCCGCGTGCTCGGCGCCCAGCGCCCGCGCGCGGGCCAGCGCCGCGTCGGCGAGCGCCCGCAGCGGCAGCGCCGTGAAGGCTGCATCGATGGTATGAGGCACGGACATGTCTCCCTGCTGTCATCGGCGGTCGGCGCGGGTCCGCCGCCGTCGGCTCCGGTCCACGGCCCGACCCGGGCACCGGTCACGTCCGATCATCGCCTGCCGAACGGCCGCTCGGCCATACCTTTCTGTAGGGATCCGACAGCGAGTCATCTGCGCCACTGTCGGTCGCCGATTCTCCGTATCGCGCACAGGACCGATAAGTTCTCGGGTGACCACACCGTCAAGGAGAAGGGTGATCCGTTGAGCCGCTCGGTTCTCGTCACCGGAGGAAACCGGGGCATCGGCCTCGCCATCGCCCGCGCGTTCGCCGACGCCGGCGACCAGGTCGCGATCACCTACCGCTCGGGTGAGCCGCCCAAGGACCTCACCGCGGCCGGTGTCCTCGCCGTCAAGTGCGACATCACCGACGCCGAGCAGGTGGAGCAGGCCTACAAGGAGGTCGAGGAGAAGCACGGTCCCGTCGAGGTCCTCGTCGCGAACGCGGGCATCACCAAGGACCAGCTCCTGATGCGCATGTCGGAGGAGGACTTCACGTCCGTCCTCGACACCAACCTCACCGGCACCTTCCGCGTCGTGAAGCGGGCCAACCGCGGCATGCTGCGCGCCAAGAAGGGCCGCGTCGTCCTGATCTCCTCCGTCGTCGGCCTGCTCGGCTCGGCGGGCCAGGCGAACTACGCCGCATCCAAGGCCGGTCTGGTCGGCTTCGCGCGCTCGCTCGCCCGGGAGCTCGGGTCGCGCAACATCACCTTCAACGTCGTCGCGCCCGGTTTTGTCGACACCGACATGACCCAGGTGCTCACCGAGGAGCAGCGCGCGGGCATCGTGTCCCAGGTGCCGCTCGGCCGCTACGCGCAGCCCGAGGAGATCGCCGCCACCGTGCGCTTCCTCGCCTCGGACGACGCCTCGTACATCACTGGAGCCGTCATCCCGGTTGACGGCGGATTGGGCATGGGTCACTGATCACATGAGCGGAATTCTCGACGGCAAGCGCATCCTGATCACGGGTGTGCTGATGGAGTCCTCCATCGCCTTCCACGCGGCCAAGATCGCGCAGGAGCAGGGTGCCGAGATCATCCTGACCGCCTTCCCGCGGCCCACGCTCACCGAGCGCATCGCGAAGAAGCTGCCCAAGCCCACCAAGGTCATCGAGCTCGACGTGACCAACGAGGAGCACCTCGGGCGCCTGGAGGACGTGGTCCGCGCGGAGCTGGGCGGCCTCGACGGCCTGCTCCACTCCATCGGCTTCGCCCCGCAGGACGCCCTCGGCGGCAACTTCCTGAACACGCCGTTCGAGTCCGTCGCCACGGCCATGCACGTCTCGGCGTACTCCCTGAAGTCGCTGACCATGGCCTGCCTGCCGCTGATGCCCGAGGAGCAGGGCGGCTCGGTCGTCGGCATGACCTTCGACGCGCAGTTCGCCTGGCCGCAGTACGACTGGATGGGCCCGGCCAAGGCCGCCCTGGAGGCCACCAACCGCTACCTGGCGCGCGACCTGGGCCCCCGCAACATCCGCTGCAACCTCATCTCCGCCGGCCCGCTCGGCTCCATGGCCGCCAAGTCCATCCCGGGCTTCGGCGAACTCGCCAAGGTCTGGGACACCCGCTCCCCGCTCGCCTGGGACATGTCCGACCCGGAGCCCGCGGGCCGCGGCGTCGTAGCGCTGCTCTCGGACTTCTTCCCGAAGACCACGGGCGAGATCATCCACGTCGACGGCGGCGTGCACATGATGGGTGCCTGAGCGGGACCCGCACGACGCGGTGCCTGAGCACCCTCCGCACGAGGGGTGCCTGAGCAGCCCCCGCACGACGGGTGCCTGAGGCCCCTTCCGTACGTGCCGACGCCCCGTCCCCGCAGCGCGCGGGGGCGGGGCGTCGCCCGTTCGGCCCGTCCGGCCGGGCGGCGGCGGGCCTGGACCGCTCATCCTGAGGTGTGCGCTGGTCCCCTGGTGCGGCGCTCGCCGCCCTCGCCCTGCTGCTCACCCTGCCGTACGACGCCGTGTCGTACGCCGCCGGTGAGCGGGCGCGGGGAGCCGTCCGCCCGGACCCACGGCCGGTGGGGCAGGACCGGCCGCAGGCGGGGCAGGACCGGCCGTTCGGCGCTGAGTGCCGCAGCAGCGTCGTGGCCTCGCACGTCGTCGCGTACTGCCACAACCCCTACCCCGAGACCGACCGCGTGCGGCTGCACATCGAGTGCGACCGGTGGTGGGACATCGACAGCGACAGCCGCCCGGTCGCGGCCGGACCCGCCATGACGGTGCGGCTCACGGGCCGCTGCTGGAAGGAGGTCCGGGGGGTGTGGATCAGCCACCAGCGGTGAGGGGGCCGGGGCGCGGCCCGGTGCGGGGGCAGCGGGGGCGTCTCAGCCGGTGACGGGCGGGGTCGGCGGGGGCGGTCTCAACCGGTGACGCGCCGCTCCTGGTGGCACAGGTAGGGGTAGCTCGCCGCCTCGGTGGCCGCCGCGTCCGCGTCCTGCGCGCGGATCGCCTCGATCAGCCGGCCGTGGTCCATGTGGGACTCCGGCGTCAGCTCCGTACCGACGTCGACGCGCAGCCAGTCCCGCAGGACCTCGCCCAGGTCCGCGTACAGGGCGATCAGGACGTCGTTGTGGGACGCGGCCACGACCGCCATGTGCAAGGTGGCGTCGGCCGTCACGAACGCCTCCGCGTCCCCCGACTCCCAGGCCTCCTCGCGGCGCGCGAGCAGCGTGTCCAGTTGCCTGAGGTCGCGCGCGGTACGCCGCTCGGCCGCGAGCTTCGCGGCGCTGGACTCCAGCGTGGCCCGCAGCTCCGCGATGTGCCGCGGGTTGGCGTCGGCGAACCTGCGCTGCATCACACCGGCCAGCTCACTGGTCGCGACCACGTACGTGCCCGAGCCCTGCCGGATGTCGAGCAGCCCGTTGTGGGCGAGGGCGCGTACGGCCTCGCGGACCGTGTTCCTGGCCACGCCGAGCTGCTCGACCAGCTCCGGCTCGGTGGGGATGCGCGAGCCGACCGGCCACTCGC
Organism: Streptomyces sp. CC224B; assembly: GCF_030010595.1. Classification (NCBI taxonomy): domain Bacteria; kingdom Bacillati; phylum Actinomycetota; class Actinomycetes; order Kitasatosporales; family Streptomycetaceae; genus Streptomyces; species Streptomyces sp. CC224B. The sequence continues at coordinate 15,840 of NZ_JASCXL010000089.1, forward strand.
CCGACGAGATCTGGTTGCGCAGGGCGGCGATGACCTGCTCGGAGAGCGCGGAGCGGCGCGGGGTGCTCAACGGCATGGCGTTCCTTCGTCAAGGACACTGGGACACTAAGGATTGGACAACCAATCATCCCATGATTCTATGATGGTTCTCATGGTGAGTGAGGAAGACCGGACGACACGCGCGAGGACGACGCCGACGACACCGACGGGGCCGACGGGGACCAGGGCCGGAGCTGTTGCCGGTTCCGGTTCCCGTTCCGGAACGGGTACGTGTACGGAGGGCTCGGCGGGTCCGGTCGGCTCGGCGGGTCCGGCGGCTGCCGCGGGTTCGGCGGTCTCCATGGGTTCGGCGGCTTCCACGGGCCCCGGGAGCGCGGTCGGCGTGAAGGACGCCGGGGCGGCGCGCGGCGCCGGGCGTACGCCGGTGGAGCCGGGCCGACCGGCACCCACGCGCGCGTGGGTGACACGCCTGGTCGTCGTCGGCATCGTCCTCGCCGCCCTCAACCTGCGGCCCGCCATCACCAGCCTCGGCGCGCTCCTCGAAGAGGTGCGGGACGGCCTCGGCATGAGCGGCACCCTCGCGGGGCTGCTCACCTCCGTGCCGCCGCTGTGCTTCGCGCTCTTCGGCAGCCAGGCCCCCCGCCTGGCCCGGCGCTTCGGCGCGGGCGCGGTGGTCTGCGCGGGCATGGCCGCGATCGCCACAGGACTGCTGATACGCCCCTTCGTGGGCGGCACCGCCGGGTTCCTGGCCGCCACCGCGTTCGCGCTCATGGGCATCGCCGTGAGCAACGTCCTGATGCCGGTGATCGTCAAGCGCTGGTTCCCCGACCGGGTCGGCTCGATGACCGGTCTCTACTCGATGGCCCTCGCGCTCGGCACCTCCCTGGCCGCCGCGCTCACGGTGCCGCTGACCGACGCCCTCGGCGGCAGCTGGCGCACCGGGCTCGCCCTGTGGGCGGTGGTCGCGGTCGTCGCCGTCGTGCCGTGGCTGCCGCTGGTGCGCGAGCGCGGCGCCGAACCGGCCGCCCCCGCGTCGGCCGCTCCTGTGTCAGCCGCCCCCGCGTCGGGCGCCCGGCAGGAGGACCCCGCGCTGCGCATCACCCACAGCCGTACCGCCTGGGCGCTCGCCTGCTTCTTCGGCCTCCAGGCCACCGCCGCCTACATCACCATGGGCTGGATGCCGCAGATCTTCCGGGACGCGGGGGTGCCGGCGGGCGAGGCGGGCGTGCTGCTCGCCGTCACGATGGCCATGGGCGTGCCGCTGGCCTTCGTCATCCCGCGCGTCGCCACCCGCCTGCCCCACCAGGGCCCCGTCGTGATCGTCCTCGGCGCCTGCGGTCTCGCCGGGTACGCGGGCCTGTACCTCGCCCCGGCGGGCGGCGCCTGGGCGTGGGCGCTGCTGTGCGGTATCGCCAACTGCGCGTTCCCGCTCGCCCTCACGATGGTCGGTATGCGGGCCCGGAGCAGCGTCGGCGTGGCCAAGCTCTCCGCCTTCGCGCAGAGCACGGGCTACCTCATCTCCATCCCGGGCCCGCTCCTGGTGGGCATGCTCTACCAGCACAGCGGTGGCTGGGGCCTGCCGCTCGCGCTCATGGCGGGCCTGATGGTGCCGCAGATCGCCGTCGGCTTCCTGGCGGGCCGCGACCGCACGATCGAGGACGAGGTGGCGGCGAGGGCCGCGGCCTGACCCGGCACGGGGGACGGGCGCCCGCTTCCCGCCGACGGGCACCCGCTTCCCGCCGGAGCGGGCGCGGGCGCGGGACGGGCAGGGAGCGGAGGCCGGAACCCCGCTGTGCGGAGGCGGCCCGTCCCGAGGCGGCTCCGGCCCGTCCCGAGGCGGGCGCCCGCCGACCCCGGGGGCGGGCCATGGGGCGAGGAGTGCGAGACTTGCGGCATGCCAGTGCTCGACCCGAACCCCCAGAACGGCCAGAAAAAACTGTTCATCGTGCTCGGCGCGATGCTGGCCATCACCGTGCTCATCGGGATCATCGCGTCCGTGGCGTCGCCGTGAGCCGCTGACGGATCTCCCGTCCCTCCCGCCCCTCCCGTCTTTCCCGCCCTCCAGTCCTCGTCCGTGCTCCGTGCCCCGGCGGGATGGTGGTGCTAGCCCCACCATCCCCTAGGGGGTCAGTGTCAGGGTTAAGTGGGTGGATCACCGGATGGGCTGAGGGCCCCGGACTCCGTACCTTCGAGATGTGGCCGCGACGACGCGGCCCGCAGCACTCGAAAGATCCTGGAGGCGGCATGTCGGCCCGTGCGCACACCCGACGCGACCCGGCGGACCGGACGGAACCGGCCGCGGTCGAGATCCAGCTTCCCTGGTGGGCCATCGCCCTGCCCGCGGTCGCCTTCGCGGCCCTGCTCCTGCTGATATTGAACCCCGCGGACGCGCACGCCGCGAGCAGCGAGCCCGTCGTCACCCACCTCCTGGAGCGCGTGCGAGCCGTCCTCGCCGCCATCTGACGACCGGCCCCGGCGGGCCGTGACCGGGCACGAGGCCGCGGAGGCACCTGGTGAACGCCCCGGCACCACGCCCCGTCACCCGGCGGCCGAGCCCGCCAACTCCCTGCGCCCCGTGGCGTGTTTCATGCGAAGCTGGGACGCATGAGCGTCGCAGAACCCCGCAGGATTGTCCTTTTCCGGCATGCGAAGGCCGACTGGCCCGAGGTGGCCGACCACGAGCGCCCGCTCGCCGAGCGCGGCCGCAAGGACGCCCCCGTCGCCGGCCGCAAACTCGCCGACACCGGAATCGCCTTCGACCTGGCCCTGTGCTCGACCGCCGTCAGGACCCGCGAGACCTGGAAGCTCGCCGTCCAGGAACTCCCGCAGCGCCCTCGTACGGTGTACGAGGAGCGGGTCTATGAAGCCTCACCCGGCGAGCTGATCGCCGTGCTCAACGAAACCCCCGACGACGTGCGCGACCTGATCCTCATCGGCCACAACCCGGGCGTCCACGGCCTCGCAGACGTCCTCGCGGGCGAGGCCGAGGGCGACGCGCAGGTGCGGATGAACCGCCGGGGCTTCCCGACGTCGGCGTTCGCCGTCCTCACGTACACCGGCTCGTGGAAGGCACTGGAGCCCGGCACGGCCACGCTGGTGGACTACTGGGCGCCGTCCGAGTAGCAGCACAACCCGTCGACCGAGCAAAGGGCCCGGCACCGGGGTGCCGGGCCCGCCTCCGCCGGGCTGTTACTCGTGATCCAAGTGCATGTCCGCAGCCTCGACCTCTTCGCGTGTGATCCCGAGCAGGTACAGCACGGTGTCGAGGAAGGGCACGTTCACGGCTGTGTGCGCGGCTTCGCGGACCATGGGCTTGGCGTTGAAGGCGACGCCGAGGCCGGCCGTGTTGAGCATGTCGAGGTCGTTCGCGCCGTCGCCGATCGCGACGGTCTGCTCCAGCGGTACGCCCGCCTCCTGGGCGAACCGGCGCAGCAGCCGGGCCTTGCCCGCCCGGTCCACGACCTCGCCGGTCACCTTGCCGGTGAGCTTGCCGTCGACGATCTCCAGGGTGTTGGCGTGGGCGAAGTCCAGGCCGAGGCGCTCCTTCAGATCGTCCGTGACCTGGGTGAACCCGCCCGACACGACGCCGACTTCGTAGCCCAGGCGCTTGAGGGTGCGGATGAGGGTCCGCGCGCCGGGGGTGAGCTGCACCTCCGCGCGCACCTTGTCCACCACCGAGGCGTCGAGCCCCGCGAGGAGCGCGACGCGCGCGTGCAGCGACTGCTCGAAGTCCAGCTCGCCGCGCATCGCGGCCGCCGTCACCTCCGCGACCTCCTCCTCGCACCCGGCGTGCGCGGCGAAGAGCTCGATCACCTCGTCCTGGATCAGCGTCGAGTCGACGTCCATCACGACCAGGCGCTGCGCGCGCCGGTGCAGTCCCGCGGCGACGACAGCGACGTCCACCCCGAGCGCGGCGGCCTCCAGGGCGAGCGCCGTGCGCAGCGGCTCGGTCTCCGTACCGGACACCGCGAACTCCACGGCGGTGACGGGGTACTTGGCGAGGCGGAAGATGCGGTCGATGTTGCCGCCGGTCGCCGTGATGCTCGCGGCGATGGCGGCGGTCGACTCGGCGGTGAGCGGGTGTCCGAGCACCGTGACGAGGGACCGGCCGAGGCCGCGCGGGCGGTTGTCGCCCCGGCCCGAGATGATCTCGGCCTGGAGCTTCTGCGACTCCGCCCAGGAGTGGACGGTGGCCCGCAGGCTCCCTTCGAGACCGGTCGGGGGCGCGGTGACCAGCGCGCACAGCACTATCCGGCCACGGGTCACGACCTGTTCGATGTCGACGACGTCCACGGAGTACGCGGCGAGCGTGTCGAAGAGTCCGGCGGTGATGCCCGGGCGGTCCTTGCCGAAGATCTTGACAAGGAGGGTGGGGACGTCGGCGGCGGCACCCGGCTGCGCGGGCGTGGCCCCCGGCGCCGGGGCACCGGAAGGCACGCTCGCGCCGGGGGGCGCGGGGGGCGTGGAGGCACTCATGGTGATCCCCACGGTAGCTGGCGGCTCCGGGCGCGGCGTGGGGGTGTCCAGGTGCCGGACACCTCCACACCCCCTTGTCACCCTCGCGCTCCCTGCCCCTCACCCCGCATCCGCCCGGGCTTTTCCCGCGGCCGAGTGAGGGCCTCGCGCCTCCGCTTGCCCGATACGAGGTTCCCGGCGGGGCAGCCCTTCCCCGTCGCTTCACGGCGCCTTGTCTCCTGCTCCCACGGCGCCTGGACATCCGCGGAGTACGAGCCCTCTTCCGCCGTTTCGCGGCACACGCTTCACCGCCCGTAGCCGGCGCACGCAGCAGCCTGGGCCTCCTCACCTGCGGTTACGTGGCGCCCTCACCGGCCCCTATCGCCGCAAGCAGGTGAGCCGGGCGGCGAGCCGACAGCCTCCGCCCGCGGAGCCGCACCCTTCAGCGAAGGCGCGCGCGGCACTGGGCGCCGGGCACCCCCGTCGGGCCCCTCAGCCCCTCAGCCCCTCCGCCTCGGTGGTTCCGCCCCGGGCGGCGGTGGTGGCGGCGGTGGAGGGGGCGGCGGAGGCGGCGGCCACTGCCTCGGGCGCTGACGGCCCCGCTCCGGCTCGTCCGAGCCTCGCCCCGCTCCCGAGCCGGACTCCGCTCCGGCCCTGGAGCCCCGCCCCGGCGTCGGCCCCCGCCCTGACCCGGAGCCCGGCCCTGACCCGGAACCCGGCCCTGACCCGGAGCCCGGCCTAGATCCCGGCCCCGGCCCGGGGCCCGGCACCACCGGCCCGATCACAGTCGGCGCCCCACTCGTACCCAGCGCCTCACCGGCTCCCCGCGACCCTCCGGCTCCCCGTGACCCTCCGGCTCCCCGCGACCCTCCGGCTCCCCGCGACCCATCGGCCCCCCGCACCTCACCGGCCCCTCGCGGCCCGCTCGCCCCCGAAGGCCCCCTCGCACCCGGCGCCCCACTCCTCGCTCCGGGCGCCCCGCCTGCCCCCGGAGGTGTCCGTCCGGGCCCCGGCGGCACCGCGCCCGGCCCCGGCGGAGGCACCAGGTACGGGTTCGTCTCCGCCCGCGGCGGCCGGTACGGCGTGCTCTGCAGGTAGGGGCCCGGCACCTGGGCCCGGGCGCCCGCCGGGGCCCGGCCCGGGGCCCCGCCCTCCGCCCGCGGCGGACCCGACGCGGCCGGTACCGCGCGGCTGCCCGCCGCCCCCGTGGCCCGCGCCAGCACCGCCCCGGCGGCCCCGGCCCCCGCTCCCCACGCGGCCCCGAGCAGCGCGGCCATGGCGAGGTTCCCCCGCAGCTCCAGCCGCGCCCCGAACGCGTCGAAGCCGAGCACCGAGAGAGAGGCGTCCGCGGACACCCCGGTCAACCACGTCATCAGCGGCAGTGCCACCGCGGTGACCGCGCCCAGCATCACCGCGCACCGCACGACGAAGGCGGCACCGGCAGGTGACGCGGGTGAGCTCCCCACCGCGGGCGGGCCCGCCCCGTCCCCCTCGCGCCCCTTGCGTCCCTCGTGCCCCCGCGCCAGCGGACTTCGTACCGCCGTCAGCACTCCCGCGAACAGCATCATCACCGCCGCCGCGACCCCCAGCAGCCACACCCGCCCGTCGAACTCCGCGAGCCGCCCCAGGGTCAGGGGGGCGTCGGAGTCCCGCAGCAGGTCGTCGACCGGGTCGGGCAGGAAGCGGGTCAGGGCGCCGGAGGCCTCACCGTCGTACGGGACGAAGAGGCCGACGGGCAGGCCGAGGAAGACGCCGTTCGGGGTGCCGAGGAGCGCGCCGCCCACGACCCGCTTGGGGTGGTCGTCGCCGATCGCCGCGTAGGCCGCCGCGGCCAGACCCGCCGCCACGGCCATCAGGACGACCGACACCAGCGCGGACGCCGCGGGCCGCAGCACGCGGTGCAGGCTCTCGCAGCCGGGCGGCAGCGGCGCGCGACGGGCGGCGAGCAGCGCGACGAGCAGCACCACGGCCGCCCAGATCGCGCCACCGAGCAGTGTGGCGCCGGTGTCCACGGTGAAACCGACCTTCGCCTCCGCCTCGACGAGGTCGCGCAGCCGGTCCGGGAGCAGGCCGCCGATGTCCCCGATGCCGCCGATGTCCTTGAGGCCGTCGGGAATGCGGTCACCGATGCCTCCGGGAAGCTCGTCGAGCCCTTTGTCAATTCCCTTGTCAATTCCCTTGTCGATGCCGAGCTGACCGCCGTCGATCGTGATCACGTCGTGACCGGCCCAGGCGAGACCGCCGAGCATCGCGACGAAGAGGGCGATCACCGCACCCGCGCGCGCGGCGAGTTCGGAGGGCGAGATCGCAACTCCCGCGCCGCGCAGGGACCGCAAAAAGAAGAAGGCGAGGAGGACCGCGCCCACAAGGCCCACGCCGAGCGGCGCGACGTCGATGGCCGTGGTCGCCTCGGCCCCCTTCAGTCCGAAGGCCGACACGTCGCCGGACGGGGTCACGGAGCCGCCGACACCCAGGGCGACGGCCGCCGCCGTCATCGGCCCGAGCGAACCGGCCGCGTCCACGCCGAGCAGGTGCAGACCCAGCGCGGCCGTGCCCGCCATGCCGATCAGCGCCCAGCTCACCGCCGCGACCGCGGAGACCAGGACGTCCCCCCAGGGCACGCTCCGCCGCTCGCCCTCGTACCCGCCGCTGCCCATCAGACCCCCCGAGCTCAGAGCGCGTCGCCCTCGGCGTACGGACACCGGCGGGCACACACCGCAGACGACACCGCGGACGACACCGATGACGCCGACGGCACCGGCGCGCCTGCGGCACCGGCGCGCCTGCGGCACCGGCGCGCCTGCGGCACCGGCGCGCCTGCGGCACCGACGCGGCTACGGCACCGCTGTCACCTCCGGCACCAACAGCACCGCCACCAACAACCCGGCACCGACGTCGCGAACGCCACCAACGCCACCGACGCGACCAACGCCACCGACGCGACCAACGACACCCGCCAGATCACCGATACCCGCGACCCCACCCACACCACCGACTCCCACAGCACAAAACATCCGGGCCATAGGTGCCGTGGAAGCCGCGGGCTCCACGGGCGCCATGAACGATATCGGCATCATGGACGGTTTTCAGGTGTCTTGGCCGTCATGGCCGATATGCGCGACATGCTCGCTATCCGTACTCGCTGAGAGCCCTTACCACTTTCCGGGGCGATATCTTCCCCGTCAACGGGGCCGTCATAGTGCCCCGTACGCAGTCTTCACAAGGCCCGACTTTCGGTCACCGGCCTCCGCCTGAAATAGTTCCTCCCGATGTTCGACATCCCTAGACTCCCCATGATGGGGGCAACTCGGGGGACAACTCAGTGGGGCATGGAGTGCCGGAACTCGTACTGGAATTGAATGGCAGGTCCTGGACGCTTGATTCGTCCCGGACATACACCCTCGGACGCGATCCGCAGGGTGACATCGCGCTCGACGACGCCAGGGTCTCCTGGCGGCACGCGACGATCAGTTGGAGCGGCCGGAGCTGGGTCATCGAGGACCACGGCTCGACCAACGGCACCTTCGTACAGGGGCAGCGGATCCACCAGCTCGAGGTGGGTCCCGGCTCGGTGGTCCACCTGGGCAACGCCACCGACGGCCCGTGCCTCGCCCTGTCCGGCGAAGCGCCCGGAGCCGCCGCCGTGGCCGCGCCGGGCGCGCAGCAGCAGGCGCAGCACGCCGCGCCGCAGCAGGCCCAGGGCCAGGCCGCGCCGGGCCACCAGGAGCCCCCGGGCTGGGCCGCGCAGCCGCAGCACCAGGCTCCGCAGCACCAGCAGTACCAGCAGCACCAGCAGATGCAGCAGCAAGCTCCGCATCAGCAGATGCACCAGCAGGCCCCGCACCAGCAGCCCTGGCAGCAGGCGCCGCACCAGCAAGCGCAGCAGGTGCCGCAGCCGCAGCAGGCCCAGGTGCCGCAGCAGCAGGGTCCGGGTGGGGGAGCGGGCGTGGGGGCCGGCGGCGCGGCGGGGGCCCCGTCGGTCTACGGCGACCGCAGCCCGACCACGTTCCACCAGCTCGCGCTTGGCCGAAAAATGCGCATCGGCCGCGCCCTGGAGAACGAGCTGGTGGTCTCGGACCTCCAGGTCTCGCGCCTGCACGCCGAGTTCACGGCGACGCCCGACGGCCGCTTCGAGCTGCGCGACCTCGGCTCGCACAACGGCACGTACGTCAACGGCATGCCGATCGCGAAGTCGTCGACGGTCCTCATCGGCCCGAACGACATCGTGGGCGTCGGCCACTCCACGTTCCGCCTGGTGGGCGACCGCCTGGAGGAGTTCGTCGACACCGGTGACGTCTCCTTCTCCGCGCGCCACCTGACCGTCACGGTCGACGGCGGCAAGCAGATCCTCAAGGACGTCTCCTTCGGCGTCCCGGAGAAGTCCCTGATCGCGGTCATCGGCCCGTCGGGATCCGGCAAGTCCACCCTGCTCAAGGCGCTCACCGGCTACCGGCCCGCCAACCAGGGCGACGTCCTCTACGACAACCGGAACCTGTACAAGCAGTTCGCCGAGCTGCGCCAGCGCATCGGCCTGGTCCCGCAGGACGACATCCTGCACAAGGAGCTGACCGTCAAGAAGGCGCTGAAGTACGCGGCCAAGCTGCGCTTCCCCGCCGACACCAGCGAGCAGGAGCGCGCCCAGCGCATAGGCGAGGTGCTGCGCGAGCTGAAGCTCGACATCCACAAGGACAAGAAGGTCACCTCCCTCTCCGGCGGCCAGCGCAAGCGCGTGTCGGTGGCCCTGGAGCTGCTCACCAAGCCCTCGTTGATCTTCCTGGACGAGCCCACCTCGGGCCTCGACCCGGGCATGGACCGCGACGTCATGCAGCTCCTGCGCGGCCTCGCCGACGACGGCCGCACGGTCCTCGTCGTCACGCACTCGGTGGCCGAGCTGGCCCTGTGCGACAAGCTGCTCGTGATGGCGCCGGGCGGCTCGGTGGCGTACTTCGGCCCGCCCGAGGAGGCCCTGAACTTCTTCGGGTACGACACCTGGGCCGACGTCTTCTCCGCCTTCGAGAACTACCGCGACTACGACTGGGCGGGCCGCTGGAAGGGCTCGCAGCACTACCAGATGTACGCCGCGGACATCGACGCCGTCGCCGCGCAGCCCGTCCACATGCCGTCGGCCCAGGCGATCAGGCCGCCCAAGCCGCAGGGCTGGGGCTCGCAGCTCATCACGCTGATCCGCCGCTACGTGTCGGTCATCGCGTCCGACAAGGGCTTCATGGCGCTGATGCTGATCCTGCCCGCGGTGCTCGGCGCGGTGAGCCTGCTCATCGACCCGGACAAGGGTCTGCTGCCGAACGTGAACCCGCAGACCGGCAAGATCATCCCGAACGGCACGGCCACCACGGTGCTGCTGATCCTCGCGGTCGGCGCCTGTTTCGCGGGCGCCGCGAACTCCGTCCGCGAACTGATCAAGGAGCGGGTGATCTACGAGCGGGAGCGCGCGACCGGCCTGTCGCGCTCCGCGTACCTGATGTCCAAGGTCATCGTGCTCGGCTTCATCACCGCGCTCCAGGGCGCGCTGGTCGGCGCGATCGGCTTCTCCTCCCGCGAGCTCCCGGAGGAGGGCCTGGTCCTGGGCGGCCAGGTGCTGCTCGAACTCTCCCTGCCGATCATGGCGCTCGGCTTCACCTCGATGATGTTCGGCCTGATCATCTCGGCCCTGGTGAAGACCGCCGAGAAGACCATGCCGCTGCTGGTGATGTTCGCGATCATCCAGGTCGTGTTCACCGGCTGCCTGTTCATCCTGCACGGCACGGTCGGCGTCAACGAGTTCTCGTACCTGATGCCGTCGCGCTGGGCGGTGGCCGCCGCCGGCACCACGCTGGACTTCAACAAGATCAGCCCCAACCCGGACGACCCCGGCAGCACCGACCCGATCTGGGACCACGAGGCCGGCGCCTACGTCATCGACATGGCCGCCCTGCTCGCCCTCGGCGCGTTCTGCGGCTTCCTCGTGGCCCGCTTCCTGCGCCGCCACGAGCCGGAGGTCATGCGCAAGTAGGCCCCTGCGGCACGAGCGCGACACGGGCGAGGCGCCCGGACGCGAAGAAGGGCGGCACCCCGTGCGGGGTGCCGCCCTTCGGCGTCTGCGAGCGCGGCCTCGGAAGAGGTCCGGTCCAGGAGGTGCGGACTCAGTAGGCGCCGTTGACGTTGTCGATCGAGCCGTACCGGTGCGCCGCGTAGTTGGCGGCGGCCGTGATGTTGGCGACCGGGTCGTAGATGTTCGTCGAGGTGCCCGAGACGTGGTACGCGGTGAACGTCGGCTGGATGACCTGGAGCAGGCCGATCGACGGGGTGCCGCGCTGGGCGTTGATGTCCCAGCCGTTGACGGCGTTCGGGTTGCCCGTGGACTCCCGCATGATGTTGCGGTGCAGACCCTCGTACGAGCCGGGGATGCCCTTGGCCTTCATGATGTCGAGGGCCTGGCGGATCCAGCCGTCGAGGTTGTTGGCGTACACCGGCTTGCGCACGGCCGCGCGGCTCGCGACCGTCTTGGCGCGGCGCTCGTCCTCGGCCTTCTTCTTCGCGGCGGCCTCGTCCTCGGCCTTCTTGCGCGCGGCGGCGTCCTTGGCCCGCCGGTCGGCGGCGGCCTGCTGCTTGCCGACGTTCTCGTGGACGGCCTGCTGCGCCTGCGCCGGCATGGACCAGGAGGCGGCGTGGGTGCCGAGCGCCTCGGTCCGGACGTCGGCCTCGGAGCTGCCCGGCACGACGGAGAAGGCGAGGGCGGCGGCGCCGAGCGTGGCGACACCGGTGATCGAGAACTTCTGGGCCCTGGTCAGGGAGGAGCGACTTCGACCAGCGGGGACGGACTTGGACATGCGGAGTGGACCTCTTCGTGTCGGGAGGCCGCTCTGGCGCCGGCGGGGGACTGGATGCTTCCGGCAAAACGCCGCGGTGCGAGGACCGCGGCGTCGAGCGACGGAGCAATTCTTAGCGGGCGCAAAATTCTGGGGCAACGATGTGACGTACGATCCGCGATAGTGGATCAGGGGGTGCGCCCCCGCCCCCGGCCCCCCGTTTTAGCCTCCCTTTACTGCCCACCGCTGTTTACTAGCGAGCTTCGTACGTGATGTGCGCCCTATGCGCGGGCTCACATCGGACGGGTAACAGTCTCACCGACAGTTGCTGGAGCAATCCGTAACGTGAGCAAACTCCTCCGGGAGGAGGAGATGGACGTCGCCGAACTCGTGCCACAGGTAGAGACGGCGTACCGCCTCGGCATAACCCCGCTCCACCGCCGCCCGCCCCGCGACCGCCTCCAGCATCAGCAGGTGCGAGGCCCCCGGCTCGTGCAGCCCGGTGAGCAGCCCGTCCACCACCCGCACCCCCCGCTCCGGCGTCACCACGAGGTCCGTGCGCCCGGCCGCCGCCCGCACAAGGCCGTCCGGCCCGGCCGCCGACTCCACCGCCCGCACGGCCGTCGTCCCCACGGCCACCACCCGGCCCCCGCCCGCCCGGACGGCGTTGATCAGCCGGGCCGACGCCTCCGGCACCGCGAAGCGCTCCGGGTACGGCGGCTCGTGTGCCTCCGGCGAGGCCACCCCCGTGTCGAGGCGGACCGGTGCGAACTGCACGCCCCGGCTCACGAGCCGCGTCACCAGGCGCGCGGTGAACGGACGCGCCGCGCTCGGCATCTCCGCGCTGCCCCCGCCGTCGTCAGACGGCAGCGCGAACACCGTCTGGTACACGGACAGCGGCTGGTCCCGCTCCGTGTAGGAGTACCGAACGGGACGCCCGTGACGGCGCAGGAAGCCCGGCACGTCCACCGGCACCCGCGCCCACCACAGCCGGGCGCCGTCCGCGCTCAGCGGCTCCTCGCACACCAGAGGCACGCCCCCGGGCAGCTCGACCACCGCCCCCGGCGGCCCGCCCGCACGCGGGCGCGTGGTTCCCTTCCCGTCCGGCTCCCGCAGCTCCACGGCCCACCGCCCGTCCGGCCCGAGCGTCGAGAAGTGCACCACCACGCGCGCGTGCCCCAGCCGCCCGTCCACCGCCGCGGGCAGCGTGGGCGAGGTGTTCACCACCAGCAGGTCACCGGCGCGCAACAGCTCCGGCAGCTCCGTGAAGGCGTGGTGCGCGACCTCGGTGCCGTACGAGACCAGCAGCCGTACGGAGTCCCGGCGTAGCCCGCGCCGCCGCTGCTCCACGGGCAGCGCCGCGTGCAGCCCCTCCGGCACCCGCACCGCCACGGTCACGACGCCACCAGCAGCGACGGGGCCGCGTAGCGCCCGCTCGCCGGACGCTCGTCGAGCAGTCGCAGAAACGCGGGCACGACCGTCTCCGGCAGCGGCCGCCCCGTGTCGTCGTCGGTGGGCACCGCCGCCTGGTACAGGTCCGTCCGCATGTCCCCGGGGTCCACGGCCCACACCCGCAGCCCCGGCTCCTCCTCGGCGAGCACCGCCGTGAGCTGGTCGAGCGCGGCCTTCGACGCCCCGTACCCGCCCCACGTCGCGTACGCCTCCGCCGCCGCGTCGGAGCTCACGTTGACCACCGCGCCGCCCGCGCGCGAGGCCCGCAGCAGCGGCAGCGCCTCCTGCACGAGCCCGAGCGGGGCCACCACGTTCGTCTCCAGGGCCTGTCGCAGCCCGTCCAGCGCCTGCGCGTCCAGGCGCACCAGCGGCTCCGCGCCGAGCGCGCTCGCGTTGTTCACGAGCAGGTCGAGCCCGCCGAACGCCCGCGCCGCCGCCACCAGGTCCGCGCGGTGCCCGGCGTCCGTGACGTCCCCCGGGACGGCGCGCACGCGCCCGCCACGGCCGCCGAGCTCCCGCGCGGCCTCCCGCAGCGCCGCGTCCGTCCGCGCGTCCAGGACCAGGTCCCAGCCGCGCCCCGCGAGCGCGGCCCCCAGCGCCCGCCCCAGTCCCTTCGAAGCCCCCGTGATGATCGCCACCGGCATGACGTGCCTCCCCTCTGCTCCGCCGGCCGAGCCCCCTGGCGCGTTCCGCCGGTGGCCCGCCGGACCCTCGGTGCGCCCCCTCCGTACCGCCGGGGGCGCCCGGCCGCCCTCGGCGCCCGGTGGCTCCACGCTAGGAACGCCACCCGCCCCGGCGCCTCGGACGCCGGGCGCAGCACGGCAGGTCCCTTCGTCCTACGGCGCCGGACGGCCCCTCCGGGGCGTGTGATCCGGGGCCCTTCGACCTAGGCCCTGCGCCCTAGCTCCCGGCGGCCACAGGTCGGATACGCGCTGTCACACCCCGCCGGTACGGTGGCCCCATGAGTCAAGGTCCCCGGTCCGGGCTGTACGCGGTCAGCTCGGCGCTGCTCGCCATGAGCAGCCAGCTCGAGGTGCGCGACGTCCTCAAGACGATCGTCGCCTCCGCCCGCGACCTGCTCGACGCGGAGTACGCGGCCCTGGGCGTCCCCGACGACCACGGCGGCTTCGCCCAGTTCGTCGTCGACGGCGTCAGCGACGAGCAGTGGAAGGCCATCGGCCCGCTGCCGCGCCAGCACGGCATCCTCGCCGCGATGCTCCAGAAGGCCGAGCCCGAGCGGCTCGCCGACGTCCGCGAGGACCCCCGCTTCGAGGGCTGGCCGGCCGCCCACCCGGACATGTCCGACTTCCTCGGCCTGCCCATCCGGTACGGGGACGAGACGCTCGGCGCCCTGTTCCTGGCGAACAAGAACTGCGCCAAGCCCGAAGGCGGCTGCGGCTTCGACGAGGACGACGAGGAGCTGCTCTCGATCCTCGCCCAGCACGCGGCCATCGCCCTGACCAACGCCCGTCTGTACGAGCGCAGCCGCGAGCTGACCATCGCCGAGGAGCGCTCCCGCCTCGCCCACGAGCTGCACGACGCCGTCAGCCAGAAGCTGTTCTCGCTGCGCCTGACCGCCCAGGCCGCCACCGCCCTGGTCGACCGCGACCCGGTCCGCGCCAAGGGCGAGCTCCAGCAGGTGGCCGCCCTCGCCGCCGAGGCGGCCGACGAGCTGCGCGCGGCGGTGGTGGAGCTGCGCCCCGCCGCCCTGGACGAGGACGGCCTCGTCGCGACCCTGCGCACGCACATCCAGGTCCTGGACCGGGCCCACTCCGCGCGGGTCACCTTCGAGAGCGCCGGCGTGCGCGCCCTGCCCGCCGCCCAGGAGGAGGCCATGCTGCGCGTCGCCCAGGAGGCCCTGCACAACGCCCTGCGGCACGCCGCGGCCGACCACGTCGCGGTCACCCTGGAGCGGCGCGGCCCGGGCGCGGTGCTGCGGGTCACGGACGACGGCCGGGGATTCGACCCGCGCGCGACGCGCCGCGCCGGGCGGCACTTGGGCCTGGTCTCCATGCGGGACCGGGCCGGCGGGGTCGGCGGACGGCTGACCGTGGCATCCGAGCCCGGCAAGGGCACGACGATCGAGATGGAGGTTCCCGGTGGCTGAGAACGAAGCGGCGGCCCCGGTCCCAGGGCGGATCCGGGTACTCCTGGTCGACGACCACCAGGTGGTGCGCCGCGGCCTGCGCACGTTCCTGGAGGTCCAGGACGACATCGAGGTCGTCGGCGAGGCGTCGGACGGCGCCGAGGGCGTGGCGTACGCCGAGGAGCTGAAGCCGGACGTCGTCCTGATGGACGTCAAGATGCCCGGCATGGACGGCGTCGAGGCGCTGCGGAAGCTCCGGGAGCTGGCCAACCCCGCGCGCGTGCTCATCGTCACCAGCTTCACCGAGCAGCGCACGGTCGTGCCCGCCCTGCGCGCGGGCGCCGCGGGGTACGTCTACAAGGACGTCGACCCCGACGCCCTCGCCGGCGCCATCCGCTCCGTGCACGCCGGGCACGTCCTGCTCCAGCCGGAGGTGGCGGGTGCCCTCCTGTCCCAGGAGGAGGCCAACGGCACCCACGGCAGGGGCGGTTCGCTCACCGAGCGGGAGCGCGAGGTGCTCGGCCTGATAGCGGACGGCCGCTCCAACCGCGAGATCGCCCGCGCCCTCGTCCTCTCCGAGAAGACCGTCAAGACCCACGTGTCGAACATCCTGATGAAGCTCGACCTGGCCGACCGCACCCAGGCGGCGCTCTGGGCGGTACGCCACGGCGTGACGGGCTGAACCGCCCACCACCAGGGGAGCGCGCCGGACGGAGCCCGGCTCGGCCGGGGGCCGGTGCGCGGTGCGGCCAGGGGGACGGTGTGCGGTGCGGCCGAGGGACGGTGCCCGGCTCGGCCGGGGGCCCGGTGTGCCCGGCTCCGCCGGAGGCGTACGCCGGCGTCGGCCCCGCCGCCTGACCGCCCCGGCGCACACGCCGGGGCGGTCAGTGTGCGCCGTCGCCTTCCGGACTGAGATTCATACCGTCGTGTGGATGTCCCCCGAATGGCGCATCCCCGCGGTCTCCCGGCCGTTCTCCAGTGCGTGCTGCGGCGCCTCGCCGCAGCTTCCGCTAGGAGGGTTTCAGCAGTGAAGAACATGAAGAAGACCGCAGCCATCACGATGGTGGCCGGCGGGCTGCTCGCCGCCGGTGCCGGTGTCGCCTCCGCCCACGGCGGCGCGCACGCCGACGGCCTCGCCAAGAACTCGCCGGGCGTCCTCTCCGGCAACGTGGTCCAGGCCCCGGTGCACGTCCCCGTGAACTTCTGCGGCAACACCATCACCGTGATCGGCGCCCTGAACCCCGCCTTCGGGAACGTCTGCGAGAACGTCTGACGGCCGTCGCGCGGCTCGCCCCCCGTCGGCCGCGCGACGTCCCACGCCGCACCGCCCCGGGCCCTGCGGCCCGGGGTGCCTCGCCCCACCAGTGCCACCAGAAGGAACGCACCCCATGAGCATCGCCAAGAAAGCCGCTCTGGCCGTAGCCGTCGCCGGTCTCGCCGCGGGCGTCTCCGCCCAAGCGGCCTCCGCCACCCACGCCGGCGCCGACGGCAAGGCCGCGAACTCCCCGGGCATCGCCTCCGGCAACGCCGTGCAGATCCCCGTCCAGGTCCCGGTGAACGCCACGGGCAACAGCGCGAACGTGGTCGGCATCCTCAACCCGGCCTTCGACGACCAGACGGTGAACCACTGACGCGTGCCACCACGGGCGCAGGACCCCGCGGCCCACGGGCCCGCGGGGTCCCGCGCATCCGGCCCCCGCCCCCGCCCCGCACCAGGCGGGAGCACCGCAGGCCCCGGAAACGGGAAGCCAGGCCCGACGGCAACCCCGTCCCCGGGAACGGGAAGCCAGGCCCCGACAGAGGCCCGCCGTACGGACCCCGGCGCACCGGCCCCGGGCACCGACCCCGCCCCGGCCGACCGGCCGAGCCCGCTACCCCCGCCCGCCCTCCAGCACCTCGACGTACGAGTTGTACGCGGCCACCTGCGCCCGCCGGGCCGTCCGCTCCACCGGCCGCAGCGCCTGGGCCCGCGCCGCCATCTCGCCGGCGCTCACCGCCCCGCCGTGCCCGTGGTCGTACGCCATCGACATCAGCAGTCCCACGCGCTGCGCCAGCTCGAGGACCCGCACCGCGCGCGCCGGATACCCCGGCGCGAGCAGCTCGCGCCCCCGCTCGGCCCGCGCCCGGTAGGCGTCGAGCGCCGCCTCCGCGACCGGCCCCGAGGCCGCCACGTCGAGCTGTGACAGGACCCGCGTGGCCTCCCGCATCGCCTCCGCGAGCTCCCGCTCCGCCTCGCCCAGCGACGGCACGTCCGCGGGCGGCGCCTCCCGCACGGGAAGGCAGTGCCACACCACCTCCACATGGACGTCCGCGGCGTCCGCCGGTCCGTCGGGACCCGCCTCGTACACCTCCGGTACGAGGCCGTACGCCGCCCCGGTGGCGACCACGGCCTCCTCGGCCTCCAGCGCGCGCTCGTTGAAGGCGGGCGGCCCGCTCAGCCCCAGCGGGTGCCCCGGCACGGGCAGCGCCACCCGCAGCCCCGTCACCCCGAGGGCCCGCAGCCGCCCGAGCGCGAGCGACAGACCGACGGGCCCCGGCTCCCCGGGCAGCCCCTCGACCCGGTGCACCGCGTCCTCCCCGACGATGGTGTGCACCGCGTCGTCCGGCGAGACAAGTCCGGCCAAAAGGGCGTTTCCCCAGGCGGCCAAGCGTCCTGAGCGTGGTTCCGAGAGCATGGACCCAGCCTAAGGACCGGCCTCGGCACGGGAACGCCCGGCCGGTGGCGTAGGTTTTATCCGGGGGCGCGTCCACCCTGACCACGGACGCGCGCGACAGCCGAGACTGCAATGGGAGAGACCGCGCTCATGAGCGAAGTACTGGAGCTTGAGGACGTATCCGTGGTCCGCGAGGGCCGGGCTCTGGTGGACCAGGTCTCCTGGTCGGTCAAGGAGGGGGAGCGCTGGGTCATCCTCGGCCCGAACGGCGCCGGCAAGACCACCCTCCTCAACGTCGCCTCCAGCTACCTCTTCCCCAGCAAGGGCACCGCCACCATCCTCGGCGAACGCCTCGGCAAGGTCGACGTGTTCGAGCTGCGCCCCCGCATCGGCATGGCGGGCATGGCCATGGCGGACAAGCTCCCGAAGGCCCAGACCGTCCTGCAGACCGTCCTCACGGCCGCGTACGGCATGACGGCGGGCTGGCGCGAGGACTACGAGGACGTCGACGAGCAGCGCGCCCGCGCCTTCCTCGACCGCCTCGGCATGAGCGACTACCTGGACCGCAAGTTCGGCACCCTCTCCGAGGGCGAGCGCAAGCGCACCCTCATCGCCCGCGCCCTGATGACCGACCCCGAGCTGCTGCTCCTCGACGAGCCCGCCGCCGGCCTCGACCTCGGCGGCCGCGAGGACCTCGTGCGCCGCCTCGGCCGCCTCGCGCGCGACCCCATCGCCCCCTCGATGCTCATGGTCACGCACCACGTCGAGGAGATCGCCCCCGGCTTCACCCACGTACTGATGATCCGTCAGGGCAAGGTCCTCGCCGCCGGCCCGCTGGAGCTGGAGCTGACCTCGCGCAACCTCTCCCTCTGCTTCGGCCTGCCGCTGGTCGTCGAGCAGCGCGGCGACCGCTGGACCGCCCAGGGCCTGCCGCTCGGCTGACCTGACGCCCTGTCCGTGACAGGAGTCCCGGCCCTACCATGACCATGTGGACATCGACGCATGGGTGTGGTGGCTGGTCGGCGCGGTCGGCCTGGGAATCCCGCTGGTAAT
Source organism: Streptomyces sp. CC224B (assembly GCF_030010595.1). NCBI lineage: Bacteria > Bacillati > Actinomycetota > Actinomycetes > Kitasatosporales > Streptomycetaceae > Streptomyces > Streptomyces sp. CC224B. Next base: position 34,346 of record NZ_JASCXL010000089.1, read on the forward strand.
GACCGCGATGCCGGAGTTCGGCATGCTCGCCGTCGGCGCCGTCGCGGCCGCCGTGGTCGCGGCCCTCGGCGGCGGGGTGGCGGCGCAGACGATCGTCTTCGCCGCCGTCTCCGTCGCCCTGATCGCCGTCGTCCGCCCCATCGCGGCACGGCACCGCTCCCAGCGCCCCCAACTGGCCAGCGGGGTGGACGCGTTGAAGGGCAGGTCGGCGGTCGTCCTGGAGCGCGTCGACGCCTCCGGCGGGCGCATCAAGCTCGCCGGGGAGGTGTGGTCGGCGCGCCCGCTCGACTCCGGGCAGAGCTTCGAGGCCGGCCAGCAGGTGGACGTCGTCGAGATCGACGGAGCGACCGCCGTCGTCATGTGACGGCACGGCACGGCAGACAGGGCACGGCAGGCACGGCAGCACGGCACTGCACCGGCCGCCGCCGCGCGGTACGTACGGCCGCCGGGCGCCACGCCGCCGCGGGGTGATCCGAACGCCCCACGGGGCAGGCGGCGTTCTGACAGACTCGCAGCGGATACGTCAAGATCTTCCGGAACCGCCGAAGCACGAAGGGTAGTGGGGAACCGCGATGGAACCAATCATCATCGTCCTGATCATTCTGGTGGTGCTGGTCTTCATCGCCCTGATCAAGACGATCCAGGTCATCCCGCAGGCCAGCGCCGCCATCGTGGAGCGCTTCGGCCGCTACACGCGCACGCTCAACGCCGGCCTGAACATCGTCGTCCCGTTCATCGACTCCATCCGCAACCGCATCGACCTGCGCGAACAGGTCGTGCCGTTCCCGCCCCAGCCGGTGATCACCCAGGACAACCTGGTCGTGAACATCGACACCGTCATCTACTACCAGGTCACCGACGCCCGGGCCGCCACCTACGAGGTCGCCAGCTACATCCAGGCGATCGAGCAGCTCACCGTCACCACGCTGCGCAACATCATCGGCGGCATGGACCTGGAGCGGACCCTGACCTCCCGCGAGGAGATCAACGCGGCCCTGCGCGGCGTCCTCGACGAGGCCACCGGCAAGTGGGGCATCCGCGTCAACCGCGTCGAGCTGAAGGCCATCGAGCCGCCCACCTCCATCCAGGACTCGATGGAGAAGCAGATGCGCGCCGACCGCGACAAGCGCGCCGCGATCCTCCAGGCCGAGGGTGTCCGCCAGTCCGAGATCCTGCGCGCCGAAGGTGAGAAGCAGTCCGCGATCCTGCGCGCCGAGGGTGAGGCCAGGGCCGCCGCCCTGCGCGCCGAGGGCGAGGCCCAGGCGATCCGCACGGTCTTCGAGTCCATCCACGCGGGCGACCCCGACCAGAAGCTCCTGTCGTACCAGTACCTCCAGATGCTCCCGAAGATCGCCGAGGGCGACGCCAACAAGCTCTGGATCGTGCCCAGCGAGATCGGCGACGCCCTCAAGGGCCTCGGCGGCGCGCTCGGCAACTTCGGCCCGGTCGCCGGCGGCGGCCCCGCCGCCCCCAAGACCCCGAGCGGCGTCGAGCGCCGCGAACAGCCCCCCATCGACTAGAAGCGCCTGGAGCGCCTGGAGCGCCTGGAGCGCCTGGAAGCGACTGAAGCGACCGAAGGCGTACGGTACGGCGCGGTACCCCGTGCCTACGCGGCGGGCTGGGCCAGCCAGTCCGGCAGCGCCGCCAGGCCCTCCCGGCCGAGCGCGAGCAGCATCGCGTCCGCGGGCGTCGGCTCGAACGGCTGCCGCAGCAGCGGCATCCCCGCCTGCTCCGGCGTCCGGTCGGCCTTGCGGTGGTTGTCGAGCGCGCACGACGCGACCGTGTTGAGCCAGGTGTCCCCGCCGCCCTGCGACCGCGGCACCACGTGGTCCACGGTCGTCGCCCGTCTGCCGCAGTACGCGCACCGGTGCCGGTCACGCACCAGCACACCCCGCCGCGACCAGGGGGCGCGTCTTCGGAACGGCACCCGGACGTACCGGCAGAGCCGGATCACCTGCGGCACGGGAAGGTCCACGTCGGCGGCGCGCACCCGCAGCCCGGGGTGGGCGTGTTCGACGACGGCCTTGTCCTGGAGCACCAGCACGACGGCCCGGTTCAGCGTCACCGTCGACAGCGGCTCGAAGCTCGCGTTCAGGACCAGCGTGTCCCGCATCCCGCCCACCTCCCGTGTGCACCGGCCCACCCCCTGGCGGACTGGATCAACTCTGGCCGGGCACGCCGGGATGGACAACGCAATAAAAGATGCCCGCCCCTGATCACTTCCAAGACCAGGGGCGGGCAAACGTTCCGTGAACGGTCGGCGGGTGTCAGTCCCCGTCGGGCGCCGCGTACTCGGCGACCACGTGCGCCCGCGCGAGCGTGTGGAACCGCAGGTTGAACCCGACGAAGGCGGGCGTGGCGTCCGCGTCCGGGCCCAGCTTCTCCTGGTCGACGGCGTACACGGTGAACACGTAGCGGTGTGCCGGGTCACCGGCAGGCGGGGCGGCGCCCCCGAAGTCCTTCGTCCCGTAGTCGTTGCGCACCTGTACCGCGCCCTCGGGGAGCCCCGCGAACGAGCCGCTGCCCGCGCCGGCCGGCAGCTCGGTCACCGAGGCCGGGATGTCGAACACGACCCAGTGCCAGAACCCGCTGCCCGTCGGGGCGTCCGGGTCGAAGCACGTCACGGCGAAGCTCTTCGTCTCCGGCGGGAACCCCTCCCACCGCAGGTGCGGCGACGTGTTCCCCTCGGCGTACACCTGAGCGTCCGGCAGCGTCGCGCCCGGCTCGAAATCCGTGCTCACGACCGTGAACGACGGTACGGGCGGAAGGAAGTCGTGCGGCAGCGGCGGCCTGTTGACCTCGGTCACGTAGGCACCTCCAGATCGGTTCGGACCAACGGTTCGGGCAACCGGTGCGGACAGCGGTTGCCCACGGCGGGGGACCACCGGCGATCACCCCGCCCGACGAGCCTAGGACGACCTAGAACCAGTTGCGACGGCTGCCGACCTCGGACAGCCACGCGTTCAGGTACGCGGCCCAGTCCGTGCCCTGGAAGTCGTTCAGACCGACCTTGAACGCCTTGTACGAGTCGCTGCCCTCGCTGAACAGGCCGGGCTTCTTGTCCATCTCCAGGACGACGTCCATCTCGCGCTCGTCGGCGACGAAGCTCAGCTCCACCTGGTTGAGACCGCGGTACTGCTCCGGCGGGAAGAACTCGATCTCCTGGTAGAAGGGCAGCTTCTGCCGCGTGCCGCGGATGTGCCCCTTCTCCAGGTCGGCGCTCTTGAACCGGAAGCCGAGCTGCCCGAACGCGTCCAGGATCGCCTGCTGCGCGGGCAGCGGGTGCACGTGGATGGGGTCGAGGTCACCGGAGTCCACGGCACGGGCGATCGCCAGCTCCGTCGTCACCCCGAGGTTCATCCCGTGCAGCTCGCGCCCCGCGAAGTGGGTGACCGGCGTCTCCCAGGGGATGTCGAGGCCGAACGGCACCGCGTGCACCGCCTCCGCCTTCAGCTCGAAGGCACCGCCCAGGCGCTGCTTGGTGAACTCGACGTCCTGCTTGATCTCCTGGTCGTTCCCCTCGACCTCGACGCGGGCCTGGAGCCCCACCGAGAGACCCTCGATCCGCTGGTCGACGGAGCCGCCCTGGATACGCACCTCGCCCTGGACGACACCGCCGGGCACGACATTGGCCTCGGTCAGCACCGTCTCGACGGAGGCACCGCCGGCACCCAGGCTCGCCAGCAGCTTCTTGAACCCCATGACTCTCCTCCCCAGGCCCCTGCCTGTGGCTTGACTCGCTCAACGGACCGTCGACTTCGATCCCTACCAACGCGACCAGCGCGCGTCCGGTTCCGCGCCCCCACCCTCGCGTGCCCACCCGACCGGCGAGAAGTCCTCCACCGGATCCCGCCCCCCCAGGGCCCCGGACCGGCACGCTTCCGGCACACCACCGCGGGTGTACTACGCTCGTACGGCATGATCGCGGCACCTGACCGTACGCCCCTGCCCCGGGAGTTCTACGACCGGCCCGTCCTGGAGGTCGCTCCGGACCTGCTCGGCCGCGTCCTCGTACGCAACTCACCGGACGGCCCGATCGCGCTGCGCCTGACAGAGGTCGAGGCGTACGCGGGGGAGGCCGACCCCGGTTCCCACGCCTATCGCGGCCGCACGGCCCGCAACGACGTGATGTTCGGCCCACCGGGCCACGCGTACGTGTACTTCACCTACGGCATGTGGCACTGCCTCAACTTCGTGTGTGGCCCGGAGGGCGTCGCGAGCGGGGTGCTGGTGCGCGCCGGGGAGGTCATCGAGGGAGCCGAGCTGGCCCGCCCCCGTCGACTCTCGGCCCGTAACGACAGGGAACTGGCCAAAGGTCCCGCCCGCCTGGCCACGGCCCTGGACGTGGACCGCGCCCTGAACGGCGCCGACCTCTGCGCGGGCCCCGAGGCACCGCTGACCGTCCTCGCCGGTACCCCCACCCACCCCGACCTGGTCGAGACCGGCCCGCGCACGGGGGTCGGCGGCGAGGGCAGCGTCCACCCCTGGCGCTTCTGGGAGGCCAACGACCCCACCGTCAGCCCCTATCGGGCCCACGCCCCCCGACGCCGCCGAACTTGACGCGGCGTTGGCGGTTCCGTAACGTAGCCCGAGCCGCTTGACCCGGGTACGGCGTTCAGCCTGCAGCCGGAAGCGGCCAACCACTACCTACGACTTCCCCTCAGCGGGGCCGTATTTCGCATGCCCGCATGCCGAAATCCGAATCCGCGGACTCGATTATGAGTCGCCGGGAGGATCCGCTAACGTAGTGGACACGCCGAAAGGCAAGGCCCTCCAACGGCCACCGGAAATGAATTCCGACCGGGAACGGAACGGAAAACGGATCTGGTAGGGTTGGAAACACGAAATACCGAAGGGAAGCGCCCGGAGGAAAGCCCGAGAGGGTGAGTACAAAGGAAGCGTCCGTTCCTTGAGAACTCAACAGCGTGCCAAAAGTCAACGCCAGATATGTTGATACC
>NZ_JASCXL010000090.1:0-38596 GCF_030010595.1 Streptomyces sp. CC224B
GAGCCGGCGTCCGCCTCGCCGCACTCATCCTCTGGCTCCGCGAACCCACCCAAGATCCTTTGTCAGACAGGACCTAGCCCATGAGGGCCTGGCTGATCTGCCGGGCCGTCTGGGCGGCGACACGGGGGCTGACGGCGGCGTACGCGGTGTAGGCGTTGAGCCCGGTGGCCAGGGCCCAGCCGCGGCCCCGCAGCCACGTCGCGTCGTCCGCGTCCAGGGCCTCGCGGAAGACGGCCCGGCCGGCGGGCGACAGGAGGGTGTAGGCGATGATCAGGTCGCAGGCCGGGTCGCCGATGCCCAGTTCGCCGAAGTCGATGACCGCGCTGAGGCGGCCGTCGGCCGTCAGGAGGTTGCCCGTGTGGAAGTCGCCGTGGACCCACACCGGCCCGCGGTCCTCCTCCGGTGCGGCGAGCGCCGCGTCCCACAGCCCGGTCAGCGCCGCGGCGTCGAACACGCCGTCGACCTCGGCGATGGCGGCCCGCGTGGCCCGGTCCCGGTCGGCCAGCGGCCGCCTGGCCAGGTCGCCGGTTCCGGGGCGCTCCGGCACGGCCTCGGGCGTGCACCGCCGCAGGGCGGTCAGGAACCCGGCCAGCGCGACGGCGGCCTCGCGCGAGTCGGCCAGCGCCTCGACGGTCGCCACCTCCCCGTCCAGCCAGCGCGACACCGCCCAGGGCCAGGGGTAGCCGAAGTCGGGCTCCCCCACGCCCATGGGGACCGGCACCGCCAGGGGCAGCCGCGGGGCGAGCCTCGGCAGCCACACGGCCTCCTTCTCCGCCTGCGCCCTGGCCCCCGCGTGGCGGGGCAGCCGCACGGACAGCTCCGTGCCGAGGCGGTGGATCACATGGTCGGAGCCGCCCGGCTCGACCCGTTCGAGAGGCAGGCCGGCCCACTGCGGGAACTGCGTGGCGACCAGGCGCCTGACCAGGGCGGTGTCGATGGCGGGGCGCACGTCCTCCGCGGGCTCGGGGCGGGTGTCCGCCGCGGGCTCGGGGCGCGCGTCCCCGGCCCCCGTGGACGCGGCGCGCGTGCCCTCCCCGGCCCCGGCCGCGTCGGTTGCTCGGGTCGTCACAGGCACTGCTCCCGGGGTCGGCCCACCGCGGTCGGCGGGCGGTCGGGATCATCACAGCGTGTCGCGGGACCGGGTGTCGACGCATTTTCCGCGCCACGGGCGGGCCGCCGTCCGCAGGCCGTCATGGCGGCGCGCCAAGGGACTTAACCTTTCCCGGAGGCCCACCCCAGGGCCGCACCCTCATGGAGGCACACGCAGTGAAACGCATCGGCATCATCGGAGTGGGCGAGATAGGCCGGGCCCTGGTGACGGGCCTGTGCGACGGGAGCGGCCCGTCGCCGGAGGTGTTCCTCTCCCCCCGGGGCGCCCGCACCGCCGCCGAACTGGCCGGGCGCCACGAGAGCGTACGGGTGTGCGCCGACAACCAGGAGGTCGTGGACCGCTCCGAGCTGGTCGTCATCGCCGTACGCCGCCAGGACCGGCACGCGGCCCTGGCCGGGCTGCGGGTGGGCGGCGACAAGACGGTGGTCAACCTCATGGCCGGGGTCGGCAACGACGACCTGCGCCGGGCCCTGGACACCGAGGCCCCGCTGGTCCGGGCCATTCCCCTGCCGGCCGTGCGCGAGCGCCGCTCCGTCACGGTGGTGTGCCCCTCGCACCCCGAAGTGAACGCCCTTTTCGAGCACTTGGGCGGCGTACTCCCGGTCGCGGACGAGGCGGCGTACAACGTGTTCTCGGCGCTGACGGGGACGCTGACCGCCCACTACGCGTACCTCGCCACGCTCACGACGTGGGCCGCCGAGCACGGCATCGACCAGGGCGAGGCCGAGCGCTACGTCCGCGGCCTCTTCCAGGGCGTCGGCCGCGCCCTCGGGGACGAGGACCGCTCCCTGCACCGGCTCGCGGCCGACCACGAGACCCCGGGCGGGAACAACGAACGCGTCCGCACCACGTGGTTCGACACGGCCAACGCCGAGGCGCTCAAGAAGGCCCTCGACGGCCTCCTCGCCGACCTGTCGTGAGCGGCCTGCCGTGACCGGCCTGTCGTGGCCCGCGGGCGCGAGCGGCCGGGGACGCGCACCACGTGACGTCAGCGCAACAGGCGTTCCTGGATGAGTCCCATGACCTCGGCCGCGCTGCGGCCGCCGTGGTCGACGGTCAGCAGCCGGTTGCCGATCCACACCGTGAAGCAGAGCGTGCAGCGGACCTCGACCTCGTCGGGGTCCGCGCAGAACCCGCCGAACAGGCGGCGCAGATAGTCCATCCGCCGGTTGTCGACGCGCCACAGCCGCTCCGCCACCGCCGGGTCGCGCCGCGCCCAGTCGCGTACGGCGGAGTCGGTGCGGAGGTCCGTGAGCAGGCCGTCGCCGGACGCGGCGAGGGAGAAGAGGCGCCGCAGCCTGGTCCGCGCGTCGCCGCCGCCCGCCTCGACCTTCTCGATCAGCGCCGTGGTCACGTCCCGTTCCCAGGCGTCGAGCATGTCCTCCAGCAGGGCCTGGCGGCCGGAGAAGTGCCAGTAGAAGCCCCCTCGGGTGACGCCGAGCGCCTGGGCGAGCAGCTCGATCCGCACCGCTTCCACCCCGCCGTCGCGCAGCGCCCGCAGGCCCTCGGCGATCCAACTGCCGCGCGGCGTACGCACCGTGGCCATGACGCAGGTCACCTCTCCGCCTTCTGTACAGCACTGTATGGATCAGCCTACTGTCGTCTTCCATACAGCACTGTATGGATCAGGGGTGCGCTGCCGCACCGCCGCCCGGCCTTCGGGCCCCGGGCCCGGACACCGGCGCCCGGTCTGCGGGCTCCGGCACCGCGCCCGGAGCGCGTCGAGGTGACGCCCTGCGGCACCCGCCCCGTGGAGGACCGAACATGACGCTTCCCCCGGGCCAACGTGCCGCCGACGGGTTCCCGCGCTTCGGCACCCATCTCCACCGCCCGCCCCCGCCGGTCCCCGCCGACCCGGTGATCGTGATCGGCGGGGCCCTGACCGAGACCCTCACGCTGTCCGTGGCCGACCTCGCCGGCCTGCCGCGACGGGAGCTGCGGGCCGACTTCCACTGCGTCGCCGGGTGGTCGGCGACCGATCTGCTGTGGGAAGGGGTCGCGTTCGGGCCCTTCTACCGCACGCGGATCGAACCGCTGCTCACGCCGGGCGCGCGGATCAGCCATGTCGTCTTCGAAGGGCTCGACGGGTACCGGTCGACCGCGTGGCTGGAGGACGCCCTGGCCGAGGACGTGCTCCTCGCCGACCGGCTCGACGGGCAGCCGCTGGACGGCGACCACGGCGCTCCGGTGCGGCTGGTCAGCCCGGGCCAGTACGGCTTCGTCAGTACGAAGCACCTGTGCGGCATCTCGTTCCACACGTCCAGGCCGCCGGACTTCGACCGCTGGTCGCCCGTGGCGGGGCACCCCAGGGCGAGGGTCTGGCTTGAGGAGCGGCACCGGCACCTTCCGGGGCGCCTGGTGCGGCCCGTCTACCGGGGTCTGATCAGGCCGATCCGCTCCCTGAGCGCCCGGGGTAGCCGCGCGAAGCCGGGGTGAGGGCCGGCCCGGCTCCGGCCGCCTCGCGCCCCCGGCTGCTGTCGCGCCCGACGCCCCGCCCGGGCGCGGGGGCCCGGACGCCTCCGCGCGGGTAGGACTGCACCGTGCCCGGCCGGCGCGGCCGGAGCCGGAAGGAGGACGAGGTGCGCAGGATCGCGATCGTGGGGGCCGGACAGGCAGGGCTGCAGTTGGCGCTGGGGTTGCTCGACGCCGGGTACGACGTCACGCTGGTCGCCGACCGGCCGCCCGAGGAGGTCCGGGGCGGGCGGGTCACCTCGACCCAGCTCATGTTCGGCCCGGCCCTGCGCCTGGAACGGGCGGCCGGACTCGCGCTGTGGGACGACACGGCGCCCGTGATGCCGGGGTTCGAGCTCAGCACCTGGGATCCGGAGGCCGAACCCCGGGCACCGGTGCGCCGGTTCGCCGCGCGGTTCGACGACGAGGTGCGCTCCGTGGACCAGCGGGTGAAGCTGGCGGCGTGGCTGGAGCTGTTCCAGGAGCGCGGCGGGCGCCCGGAGTACCGGTCCGTCGGCCCCGCCGACGTGGGCGCCCTCGCCGCCGCCCACGAGCTCACCGTGCTCGCGACCGGGCGCGGCGAGCTGTCCGCGCTCTTCGCCCCCGACCCCACGTGGCCCCGCCACGACCGGCCCGCGCGGACGCTCGCCTGCTTCTACGTGCGCGGGGCCGCCCACGACGGCTCCGACCCCGCCGCCGCGTACGTGCGCACCACCGGGGTGCCCACGACCGGTGACGTGATCGTCATGCGCGCGCTGACGGTGGGCGGCCCGTGCGACATCCTGCTGTTCGAGGGCAAGTGGGGCGGCGCGTTCGACTGCTGGGCCGACCGGCCCTCCGCCGCCGACGGCCTGCGGCGCGCCCTCGGGCTGCTCCGGACGTACGCGCCGTGGGAGTACGAGCGGTTCCGCGCCGCCGAGCCCACCGACGCGGGGGCCGCCCTGTACGGCGGCGTCACCCCGGCGGTCCGCCGCCCGGTGGCGCACGTCGACGGCGGCCGGGCCGTGCTGGGCCTCGCGGACGCCGTCGCCGTCCACGACCCGATCACCGGGCAGGGCGCCAACAACGCCGCCCGGGCGGCGAGCGGCTACCTGGCCGCCATCCGGGAGCGTGGGGAACTGCCCTTCGACGAGGCGTGGATGCGGCGCACCTTCGCCGCGTACTGGGACGGCGCCCGGCACACGCACGCCTTCACCGAGTTCATGCTGCGCGAGCCGCAGCCCGACCACGCGCGCCGGGTCCTCGATGCCGCCTTCGACGAGCCGGAGGTCGCCCACCGGTTCGCCAACGGCTACGCCGATCCGCCGTCCTACGGCCCGTGGCTGCTGGACCCCGCCGGGGCCGAGGCCTACCTCGCCCGGTTCGCCCGGGGGCGGGACGCGTCCGGCTCGTCCGCCCCTCGCGACTCGACCGACTCGGCCGACTCGCCAGGACCGTCCGGCGCGTCCAGCGCGTAGCGCGTACCGCCTCAGCCCGGGTGGTCGGGGCGCTGCGCGTACCGCCTCAGCCGGGTCGGGGCGCCGCGCGGACGGCCTCAGCCCGGGTGGTCGGGACGCTGCGCGGGCGGCGTGCCGCCTCCTTCGCCGCCGCCCTTGCCGCCGCGGTCCGTGCCGTGGGCCCGGGAGCCGCGCCTGGTCTCCTGCGACGCCTTGAGCTCCCGGCTGTCCTGGGGAGTGCTCGCTCCCTTGTCGCTGCGCCGCATCTCCGGCTGCTGGGGGTTCGCCATGGCACTCGGCCCTTCCGTGTCGCGGTCGTGGTCCCCGCCCGCCCCACCATCGTCCGCGCCCCCCACCCCCGTCGCCACCGGACCGGACCCCCGCGCTCCCACCGGGGCGACGTACCGCGACGAGCCGCGACGTACGGCGACGTACCGCACACCGAGCGCGGCCGGGGCCCGAGGCCGCATACCGCGCTTTCAGGGCACTGCCGAGAGCTTCGCGCGCCGCCGGGAGCCGAGCCCCGCGACGCCGATCGCGCCGCGCGCGAATGTTCCCCGTTGACGGGGTACATGGAGCGGGCAGCCGCCGTGGCCGACGCGCGGGTGACGGCGGAGGCGACGGCGGACGCCGGGCGGGGCGAGAGCGGAAGGAGCGGGCACCGCGCACGGGCCCGCCGCGACACCACGGCCGTTCGAACCGCGCCCGGGTGGCGCACCGGGTCACTCCGTCGACGCGCGAGCGGTGCGGGGCCCACCGCCCCGTGAGACCTTGACAGCGACGGAAGCCCATACCCAGGCATACGAAGACATACAAAGACACATACGAACACATACAGACACCTGCAGGTATGGCGCTCCACTCCCCCTGTGCAGCGGCATCCCTACGCCCGGCCACCGCGAGGTGACCGGCCAGAGACGAAGGAAGCGTCCTCGATGAGTGAGGCCAACCCCCTCAAGCGGGCAGCCCAGAAGATCACCGAAGGTCTCCAGGGCGACGGTGACGCACCCAAGGACAGGGTCCCGGGCAAGCCCGGGCCGGAGTCCCCCTCGGTGGCGGAGCCGACGGAGCCGCGTGAGCCGCTGCCGCCGAAGCCGGACCAGAGCGGCCCGGACACCGTGTCGCCCACCGGCCAGCCGACCGGTACCGAGCAGGCCCGCATGGCCCAGTCCGGCGCCTACCTGACGACCGCTCAGGGCACCCGCCTGTACGACACCGATCACTCGCTCAAGGCGGGGCCGCGGGGACCGGTCCTGCTGCAGGACCACCACCTGCGCGAGAAGGTCATGCACTTCGACCACGAGCGCATCCCGGAGCGCGTGGTCCACGCCCGGGGCGCCGCCGCGCACGGCGTGTTCCAGAGCTACGGCACGGCCGCCGAGGTCACCAAGGCCGCCTTCCTCGCCGAGGACGAGGAGACGCCGGTGTTCGTGCGGTTCTCCACGGTCCTCGGCTCGCGCGGCTCGTCCGACACGGTGCGCGACACCCGGGGCTTCGCGACCAAGTTCTACACCAGCGAGGGCGTCTTCGACCTGGTGGGCAACAACATCCCGGTCTTCTTCATCCAGGACGCCATCAAGTTCCCGGACGTCATCCACGCGGGCAAGCCGCACCCGGACCGGGAGATCCCGCAGGCGCAGAGCGCGCACGACACCTTCTGGGACTTCGTCACCCTGCACTCCGAGGCGGCGCACCACACGCTGTGGAACATGTCCGACCGCGGCATCCCGCGCTCGTACCGGATGATGGAGGGCTTCGGCGTCCACACGTTCCGGCTGGTCAACGCCGCGGGTGAGACGACGCTGGTGAAGTTCCACTGGAAGCCCAAGCTGGGCGTGCACTCCCTGCTGTGGGAGGAGGCGCAGATCATCAACGGCGTCGACCCGGACTTCCACCGCCGGGACCTCGCCGACGCGATCGAGGCCGGCGCCTTCCCGCAGTGGGAGCTGGGCATCCAGGTCTTCCCGGACACCCCGGACCAGACCTTCGAGGGCATCGACCTGCTGGACCCGACCAACCTCGTGCCCGAGGAGCTCGCCCCCGTGCAGCCGGTCGGCCTGCTGACGCTGAACCGCAACCCGTCGAACTACTTCGCCGAGACCGAGCAGGTCGCCTTCCACGTCGGCCACCTGGTCCCGGGCATCGACGTCACCGACGACCCGCTGCTCGCCGGGCGCCTGTTCTCCTACCTGGACACGCAGATCACCCGGCTGGGCGGGCCCAACTTCCCGCAGTTGCCGATCAACCGCCCGCACGCCCCCGTCAACGACATGCAGCGCGACGGCATGCACCAGACGGCCGTGCACCGCGGCGTGGCGCCCTACCGTCCCAACTCGCTCGACGGCGGCTGCCCCTTCCACGCGGGCGCCGAGACCGGCGCGTTCGTCGAGGCGCCCGTCCGCGTGCCGGAGGCGACGAAGGTCCGGGAGGCCCCGGAGTCGTTCGCGGACCACTTCAGCCAGCCCCGGCGGTTCTGGCTGAGCATGACGCCGATCGAGCGGGAACACATCATCGCCGCCTACACCTTCGAGCTCGGCAAGTGCTACGAGCAGGCCGTCAAGGAACGGGCCCTGCAGGTCCTGGCCAACATCGACCCGGTCCTGTGCTCAGAGGTGGCCACCGGCCTCGGCCTGCCCGCGCCCGAGCCGACCGTGCCCCTGGCCGACGTCGCTCCCAGCCCCGCCCTGTCGCAGGTGGGGCAGACCTGGCCCACGGAGGGCCGGATCATCGGCATCGTCACCGGCCCGGACGGCGACCTGGAGGGCGTGGACGCGGTCCGCGAGGCGGTCCTCACCGCGGGCATGGTCCCGCTGGTCGTCGCCCCGACCGGCGGCGTCCTCGGCGGCGGCGCGGTGACGGTGCAGCGCACCTTCGCCACCGCGCGGTCCGTCGAGTTCGACGCGATCCTGCTCGCCGGGGTCCCGGGTGCGGGCGCCGACGCGCACGGCGCCCGGGACGCCAAGGCGCTCCCCACGCTCCCGTCGCGGGACACCGGCGACCCGCGCGTCGCGCTGCTGCTGTCGGAGGCGTACCGGCACGGCAAGGCCATCGGCGCGTGGGGCGGCGGCGAAGCGTTCCTCGAGGCCTCCGGCGTGCCCCTCACCGCGCCGGGCGTGGTGGTCGCCGACTCCGGCACGGCCGCGCTGGCCGAGCTCACCGGCCTGATGGGCAAGCACCGCGCCTGGGAGCGGTTCACCGCCGCCTGAGCAGGCCGCTCCCCGGCCCGCCCGCTGGCCTCCCTCCCTGTGCCCGTGCCCCGGCCCGGACGACCACCGTCCGGGCCGGGGCACGGGCCATCGCCCCCGGTCGTACGAGCACCGTCCGGGCTGGGACACGGGCCATCACCTCGGTCGTACGAGCACCGTCCCGGCCGGGGCACGAGCCATCGGCCCCGGTCGTACGACCACCACCCGGCCCGGGCCCGGCCACCACCCGCCCCGGTGCGGCTGTTCCGGCCGGGGCGTTCCGTCCGCCGCGCGTCGCGCCCGGACCCGGGCCGGGTGCCCGCGGTGCCCAGGCGCCGGCCGCCCCGTCACCCCAGGATGAGCATGCAGACGTTCCTGCCCTTCCCGGACTTCACCGCGTCCGCCGCCGCGCTCGACGCGCGGCGCCTGGGCAAGCAGCGGGTCGAGGCCCTGCAGGTGCTGCGCGGTCTCACGGTGCCCGGGTACGGCTGGCGGAACCACCCGGCGGTCCGCATGTGGATCGGCTACGAGGAGGCCCTCGTCCGCTACGGCCTGGACATCTGCGGCGCCTGGACGGCGACCGGCCGCGCGGACACCTGCGCCGCCACGCTGATGACCGACTTCACCGCCCACCGGGCCGACGGCGGCGTCCGTACGCAGGAGCAACTGGCGGCGGACGGCGAGCTGCCTCCGTGGCTGGGCGACCCCGCCTTCCACCGCAGCCACCAGTCGGCCCTGCGGCGCAAGGCCCCCGAGATCTACGCGTCCCTGTTCCCCGGCGTCCCCGACGACCTGCCCTACGTCTGGCCCGCCTCGGACCGGACCGGCTGAACCGGGGCGCCGCCCGCGCCCCGCCCCGCCGCCGACGGCAGCCGGACGGCGACGGCCACAGCGGTCAGCAGAGCGACGGCACCGGCGAGGGCCGCCGTCACCGTCATGGCCTGGACGAAGGCGTGGCGGGCCTCCCCCAGCACCGCGAGGCGCAGCGCCGGCGGCAGCCCGGCCGCCTGGTCCGGGACGGCCAGCAGGCTGTGCCGGGCGGCTTCGGTGACCCCACGCGGTGCCTGGAGCCCGGCCAGCGCGTCGACGAACAGCGAGGTGAACACGGAGGAGAGCAGGCTGCCCTGGACGGCCACGCCGAGCGCGGAGCCCACTTGGCGGGTGGCGTCGTTGATGGACGAGCCGAGACCCGCCCGCTCGGTGGGCACGGAGTCCATCACGGACTCCGTGCCGGCGGCGGCGACCAGTCCGGCGCCCAGCCCGGCGATCACCTGGAACAGGGCGCACCGCGCGTACCCCGAGCTGTCCGTCGTGGTCGCCCAGACGACGAAGGACCCCGACACCACGAGCAGCCCGGTGACGACCGTCGCCTTGACGCCCCACCGGCGCTGGGTGAGCACCGCCGCGGCCGCCCCCAGGGCCAGCCCGCCCGGCAGCGGCAGCGTCCGCACCCCGGCGGCCAGGGGGCTGTACCCCAGCACCCCCTGGAGGTACAGGGTCAGGACGAACAGCGCCCCGAACAGGGCGAACGACATCAGGGCCAGCGCGGCCGCGGCCCACCCCACCCCTGGGCGCGCCAGCAGCTCCAGCGGCAGCATCGGCGAGGGCGTCCGCCTCTCCCAGCCGACGAATGCGGCCAGCAGCGCTCCGGCCAGGACGAGCGCCCCGGTCACCGTGAGGCTCGTCCAGCCGGCGTGCGGGGCCTGGATGACGGCCCACACGAGGACCAGCAGCCCGCACGTGGACAGCGCGGCGCCGGCCAGGTCGAACGCCGCGTCGCGCCGGCCGTGGGACTCCGGTACGACCAGCAGCGCGGCCGCGACGATCACCACGGCCAGCGGCAGGTTGATCCAGAAGGCGGCCCGCCACGAGGAGTGCTCGACCAGCCAGCCGCCCACGACCGGGCCGCTCAGCCCGCCCAGGCCCCCGACGGCGGCCCACGCGGCGATCGCCCCGCGGCGCAGCTCCGGCTCCGGGAACAGGTGGTGCAGCACGCCGAGCGTGGCGGGCATCAGCAGCGCGGCGCCCGCGCCCATCCCGCAGCGGGCCAGCACCACCTGCCAGGGCTCCCCGGCCACGGCCCCGTACACCGAGGCCAGCGCGCAGGCGCTGACGCCGAGGACGAAGCAGCGCCTGCGCCCCCACCGGTCGGTGAGCGCGCCGACGGCCAGCACCGTGCCCCCGAGCACCAGGGCGTAGCCGTCGACGACCCACTGCACCTGTGCCGTGCTGGCGCCGAGGCCGTCGCGCAACTGCGGCACGGCGACGTTGAGCACCGTGAGGTCGACGCCCAGCATGAACAGGCCCAGACACATGACGCCCGCCGCCCAGCCCCGCCGCGCACCGGCGCCCTGCCCGGGGGGCACGCTCCCGGGCCTCACGCGGCCCACTCCCGGCGCGCGCCCGTCCCGTACGCTCTCCCCGGCATCCGGCTCCCCGGCACCCGGCTCCCCCGCATCCGACTCAGCACGCCGCGACTCCCCTCGCTCCAGCACGTCGGCAGGGCTGCCCAGCCGCGGCGGACACCCGCACGGGGCTGCGCCGAGACCCACGGTCAGCAGAGGGTCACCGTGGCGGCGCGGCACGGCAAAGGGAACGCGCAGCGCCGCACCGCCCCCGGCTTTCACCGGAACGAGCCACCTGCGAGGCCCGGTCCGGGCGGGGCCGGGCGGGGCCGCTGCGAGGCCGGGGGCCGACTTGTCCATAAGTGAGCGGCGCGTCCGCGAAGTGGCTTACAAAGGGAGGGATTTGTTCAAGGGGAATCTTCGAGCTGCACCTCACAGGAGGCTCTGATGGCGGGACGTGCCGAGGCGGTCGAATCGATGGAGCAGCTCGCCGCGGGCTGGCGGGCCATGGTGCTCGACCGCGACGCGGCCGCCGATGTGCGGGACCTGCCGGGCATCGCGGTGCGCTGGGCCGACTGCCGGTTCGCCTTCTGGAACTGCGTGACGCTGACCGAGGCCGACGCGGGCGCGGCGCTGCTTGAGCAGCGCCTGGGCGAGGCGGCGGACATCATGCGCGCCAAGGAGCACCCCGGTCTCCTGTGGCTCTTCGAGGACCTGCTCGCTCCCGAGGCGCGCGCGGGCGTGCGGTCGGCCGCCGAGAAGGCGGGCTTCGCGTACGCCTTCCCGGGCACCGGCATGGCCGGGGACCTCCTGCCCCTGCCCGAGCCGTCCCACCCCGAGCTGACGTTCGTCCGCGTGACCACGGACGAGCAGCTGCGGGCGTACGCGGACCTCAACGCGCGCGCCTACGGCTTCCCGCTGGAGGACGGCCGCGACGGACTCGTCGGGTCCACGCTGTGGAAGAGCCGGGTGTACGCGTACCTCGGGGTGCGGGACGGGGTCCCGGTGAGCTGTGCCGCGACGGTGGAGACGGACGGCCGCCTGTTCGTGGTGCTCGTCGCCACGGACCCGCGGTGGGAGCGGCGGGGCTACGGCGAGGCGGTGACGCGCAAGGCCCTGTACGAGGGGGGCCGGGCCACCGGCCTGACCCGCGCCACGCTGCACGCGACCGCGGCCGGGGCACCGGTCTACCCCCGCATCGGTTTCGAGCCGAA
Source organism: Streptomyces sp. CC224B (assembly GCF_030010595.1). Classification (NCBI taxonomy): domain Bacteria; kingdom Bacillati; phylum Actinomycetota; class Actinomycetes; order Kitasatosporales; family Streptomycetaceae; genus Streptomyces; species Streptomyces sp. CC224B. The sequence goes on from NZ_JASCXL010000090.1 coordinate 11,743, forward strand.
CACGCCGATCCATTTCTACGGCCTCAAGAGCTGAGCCCCGCCCGCGCCCGGCCGCCGTCTGCCCGGGGCGTCAGCGGCGGGTCAGGGCGCGCTCCAGGAGCGGCAGCAGCCGGTCCCAGTGGTGCCGCAGCGCCGAGGCGTCGAAGGCGTCGGTGTCGGACATGGTGAAGCCGTGGACGGTGCCCGGGTAGACCTCGGTGGTGTGGTCGACGCCCGCGGCCTGAAGGGCCCGGTCGAGTGCGCTCAGGTCCTCGGGCGTCATGTCGCCCTCGGCGAGGCCGATGTGGACCTCGGCGGTGAGTTCGGGGATGCGGCGGTGCGGGCTGTCGGGCGCGTCGGTGACCAGGAAGCCGGGGTGGAACCCGGCGACGGCGCCCACCAGGCCGGGGTGCGCCGTGGCGGTGCGCACCGCCAGGGCGGCGCCCAGGCAGTAGCCGACCACGCCGACCGGCCCCGGGGCGACCTCGGGCCGGTCGGTGAGGAACGCGAGGTACGCCTCGGCGTCGCGCAGGATCCGGTCGGTGGTGTGCTCCTGGATCAGCGGCATCAGCCGCTCGATGAGCGCCGGGCGGACCTCTTCCCCGATGTGCGCGGGAAGCTCGGTGACCGGCGCCGGGCCGTGCCGGTAGTACAGGTTCGGGACGAGCACGCAGTACCCGTGCGCGGCCAGCTCGCGGGCCTTCCCCTCCAGCTCCGGCCGCACCCCGAAGGCGTCCGTGTACAGCAGCACCCCGGGGTGCGTCCCGCCCCCGTCCGGGAAGGCGGCGAAGGCGTCGGCTCGGCCGTCCGGGGTGGCGATCGTCAAGGTCTCGGTAGGCATGGCCGGTCAGTCTTCCCGAGGCCGGCGCCGGTCCACAACCGCCTCCCGGACGGTGGCCCGCGCCCGGGTGGCGGGGCCGGGGGCGTCGGCGTAGACCTGGGTCCATGAGCGAGGACAAGACGACGTGGCATCCCGGCGAGGTCGTGCCCTCCAGCGGGATCTACGAGTGCGACTGCGGCGGGGAGCACCACTGGAGCACCGACGTGAAGGGGCACCGGTTCCCGCCGTTGCCCGCGGGGTGCGCCGGTGAGTACTGGACGCTGGACAAGCGCGCCCACCCCGACGAAGAAGCCCCCTGACCTGGCGCGGCACGGCTGCGCCGCCCGCCGCGTCCCCATGCGCCAATTTTCGCTATTTTTCCGACACAGGCGGGTACATCACTTTTATGAAAGCAACGGAATGGGAACTGGCCGTCACCCACACGACCCACCTCTTCATGTGGATCGCCGGACTGGCCGTGGTCGCGGTCCTCATCGGGGCCTTCATCTGGGGGCGCCGGATCCAGGCACGCGAGTCCAGGCGGCCCACCCCGGAGGAGCAGCCGAAGCTGCCGCCCGACGGCCCGGTCCGGGAGATCCGGGAGTACCGCGACGCGGACGAAGTGCCGCACGACGGGGGCTGGCTCACCCCGCACGAGCTCAAGGAGGGGTACGGCACGTCGAGCACGCACCCCAGCCCCTCACAGGACGAGGCCGACCACAGGAAGGGCAGGAACAGCAGCTTCGGCGGCGGTGGCCTGGGCTGACTCCGCGCCGCGCCCGTCCCGCGGCCACCGGCGGTGTCCGCGCGCCGGCTTCACCTTCGGGAATCCGGCTTCACCTTCGGGAATGTGGTGACTCGACAGCCATGACGGAATCCACCCCTTCACCCGCGCACGCCGCCTCGGACCAGCAGGTCGTCGAACGGCTGGTCCCGGCCTGGCTCGCGGAGGCGGCGGAGCACGCGCCGCGGGCGGCGGACCACGCGGAACAGGCGTGGCGGGACGGCCGCCTGTCCGCCGAGGCGGCGCGGGAGCTGGCCGACTGGGCCACGGCCCGCGTCACGGACACGGCCTTCAACGAGGACGAGGGGCCCACGCGGGAGGGGCACCTCCGCGTCACCGTGGCCGACAAGGAGGCCGTGCACCGGTGGCTCAGGGCCCGGGGTCACGATGTCTGACGCGGACGGCCCGGCCTGAGCGCCCACCGCGTCCCGTACCGCCCCCGCCGGACCCCTCCCCTCCGGCCAGGTCCCCCGGGCCCCTCTCCCCCGGCCTGTCTCAGGGGCGCCGCCAGTCGTCGCTCTGGAGGTGCGACCCTGCCTGCGGCCCCATGCGCAGCATGCCGCCGTCCGCGACCCAGGACGCGCCCGTGACGTACGACGCGTCGGGACCGGCGAGGAACGCGATCACGGCGGCGATCTCACGGGCGTCACCCGGGCGGCCGAGCGGGATCCCGGGGCGCTGCTCCTCGTGCACGTCCGTGTCCTCCTGCCCGGTCATGGGGGTGGCGATCTCGCCGGGCGCGACGGAGTTGACGGTGATGCCGTGCTCTGCGAGTTCGAGCGCCATCACCTGGGTGAGCAGGCCGAGGCCGCCCTTGGCGGCGCAGTAGGGGGCCGCGCCCACGCGGGGCTGGTGCTCGTGCACCGAGGTGACGTTGACGATGCGGCCGCCGCTCCCCTGCCGGATCATGCGGCGCGCGGCGCGCTGGCCGCACAGGAACGGGCCGACGAGGTCGACGTCGATGACGTGCTGGACGTCCTCGTGCGTCAGGTCGAGGTAGGGGGTGGCGGTGCCGGTACCGGCGTTGTTGACCAGGACGTCGACCCGGCCGAGCTCGTCGGCGAGGTCGTCGATCACCTGTGCCCCCTCCGCCGGGCGGGACAGGTCCATCCGGGCGACGGCCGCGCGCCGGCCGTGCCGGCCGACTTCCCGTGCCGTCTCCTCGGCGCCCTCGTGGTCGCCGTGCCAGGTGATCCCGATGTCGAGCCCGGCCTCGGCGAGACGGACGGCGGTGGCCCGGCCGATGCCGGAGTCGGCGCCCGTGATGAGGGCTACGCGGGGGGAAGAAGGGGTGGGGGCGGTCACGGGACCTCCAGGGTTTCGACTGCGGACGACGTACGGGTTTCCCTGGCCGCCCCCTCCACACGGCCCGCGGTCACACATCCGTGCCGCCCGGAAGGTGAGCAATATGAGGATTGGTGGGATTCATATCCCATGACCTCTTCGACGAATCCGAACCCGGATCCGGAACCGCAGAGCACCACGGGCCTGGACGCCGGAGGAAGCGTCCCTCCCGGAGAGACCCCGCCCGCGGAGAGCAGCATGCCGGGAGCCGGTCCCCGCGAGGTGCACAATCCGACGAAAGGGTGGGCCAAGGCCCCCCTCACCTTGATCATCGGCATGGTCGTGCTGGTGGCCGCCTTCTTCCTCGTCTACGCGCTCGTCCTGCTGCTCTGACACGTACGGCCGGCCTGCCGCGCACGACGACGGCTGCCGTACGCGTACGGCCACCGTGCGGGGCGCCCCTGTGCGGCGTGGAAGGTGGCTCACCCCGGTCGGCGGGTGAGGGACCGGCGCGCCACCTTGGCGATCACGGACGGGCGCAGCAGCAGGGACGGCGGGGCCATCATGTTCAGGACCCGCACGAACCGGGCCCACACGTCGGGGTCGTGCGCGGCGACCGCCAGGACCTGCCGGTTGTACCAGTGCGCGAAGCGCGCGGACCGCGGCTGGCCTCCTCCGGGTGCCCACATGAGGTCCGAGCTGGTGGCCAGGGTCCAGGGGACCTTGATGAGCGCGGCGGCGGCGCGCTGGTAGGCGCGGCTGAGTCCGTCGAGGTCCCGGGTTCCGGCCCGGCGCTCGCGCAGCAGCCGGGCGAGCAGCTCCGCTTCGAGCGCGGCGACGGTGAGCCCCTGTCCGTACACCGGGTTGAACAGGCAGACCGCGTCGCCGACCGCGAGCAGCCGCTCGGGCCAGCGCGCGTTCTTGTGGTGCAGCCGCCACTCGTTGCCGGGGTTGGTGTAGCGGTGGATCTCCCCTTCCCGGGTGCCGTTCTTGATCTGTTCGGCGAGGCGCGGGTTGCCCAGGGAGCGGGCGAAGTCGAGGTAGCCGTCGTCGTCGGCGGGCGGCACGTGCCCCTCGAAGCCGAACAGCGAGCTCATCCAGCGGTGCCGCTCCACGGCCAGCACCACCCCGCCGCACGGCACGTCCGGCGCGAAGGTCATCTGGTACGCGATGTCGAAGTCCTGGTGGTCCCGCGGCGGGCGGGCGTAGGACGCGGACGTGTAGGTGATCCTCGCCTTGACGACGGCCTTGCCGGACACCGGCAGGCCCGCGTCGCCGAGCCAGCGGTCGACGGACGTGGAGCGGCCGGAGGCGTCGACCACCAGGTCGGCGGCGACCTCGGTCGGCCCCTCGGCGCCGGGCCCGCGGTGGCGGACGCGGTCGAGGCGGCCGGGGCCGCTGCCCGTGACCGTCTCGCAGCGGGTGCCGGGCAGCAGACGGACCCGCGCCAGCGCCGTCACCCGCTGCCGCAGCCGCCGTTCGAGCTCGTCCCGGGTGCAGGTCTGGATGGGTACGCCGACCGGGTCGCGGGGCTAGCCGGTGGGCAGCAGGAAGCTGATGCGCTCGCCGTAGTCGAAGACGGGCGCGCCCAGTTCCCGGAGCTCCGACCGGAGGCCGGGGAAGAGCCGTTCCAGGACGTCGCCGCCCCGGGCGAGCAGCGCGTGGGCGTGGTAGCCCTGCGGGACGTGCGGGTGCACGCCGGTGTCCGGGCCGACCGGGTCGCGCTCCAGGACGAGGACCTCGGCGAAGTGGTCGGCCAGGACCCGCGCGGTGACGAGCCCGGCGTACCCTCCCCCGACCACGACGGCCCTGCCCCAGCGGGGGTCGCTCGCGAGGCTGTCCTTGCTCTCGGCGCTCTTGGCCATGGCCGGTCGTTCCTCTCGGGCAGGCTCCGCTGACGCTCCATCGTCCACCCTGCGCGGGCGCGTGGCGGAGGAGCGCACGGAAGCACACGCCGCCGCGGGCCCGCGGCGACGTCCGGGCCGCGTCGGCCGTGCCCGCCCCTGTGCCCCCTGTCCTCCCTGTGCTCCCTGTGCTCCCTGTGCTCCCAGAGGGCGTGCCGCCCGGGACCGGGCCTGTCCTGCCTTGACGGCACGTACGTCCTGTTCGACGTCGACGGAACGTTGGTCGTCGCGGTGGCCAACCAGCGCCGGGTCTGGGCGACTTGGGCGGAGCAGTACGGCCTCGACGCCGAGGAGGTCTACCGGGTCGCACTGCGCACCCGCCCCATGAAGACCTTCGCGCAGGTCGCCGCGGACCGCGATCCCCGCGCGTGCCTGGCCCTGCTGCACGCGCTGGAGGACGACGACGTCCGGTCCGGGGACTACACGGCCTTCGACGGCGCAGCCCGGCTGCTGCGCGAACTGCCCTCAGGCTCCTGGGCGTTGGCGACCTCGAACTACAAGGAGCGTGACGGCCGGGCTGCGCGCCGGGATGACGGTGTGGGGCGTGAACGCCGCGGTCGCGGCAGAGGGCGTGCACCGGCACTTCACCAGCCTGCGCGAGGCCGTCCCGCACATCCTGGCCCTCGTGTCGGCCCGGGGCCGGGCCGAGGGCTCCGCCCGAGGGCGGGCCGACGGCTCCTCCTGGGACCGGGCCGACGGCTCCGCCCGCCGTCAGGCCGTGGGCTCCTCCGGCTCCGGGTCGTCGCTGCCCGACGCCGGCCGGGACCGCGGGGCCTCGCCCTGACCGGCCCGGCCGGTGCCCGCCTCGTCCGTCTCGGGTACGTCCCGTCCGTCCGCCTCGCGTCCGTCCCCGCCGCCCTGGCGTGAGGTGCCCTCGGACTCCCGCTCGGCGTCCGACTCGCCCGCGCCCTCCTCCAGGTCCCAGGGGTCCGGCTCGTCCGTGGCCTGCTGGTCGGGCAGGTCCCTGGGCACGGGCGGGCCGTCCTTGCCGGGGGACGGGGGGTTCTGGATGTTCTCCATCGCTCGGTCTCCGTTCGTGGTCCGTGGCTCGTGATTCGTGGTACGTGGTGCGATCGGCCCGGTGCCGCTCTGGCGTCCGGCGTGGCGCGACCTGCGTGGAGACGCGCGTACCCGCCGACGGCACCACGACACGGTGCCTCAGTCGCCCCGCTGGTGGTACGCGTCCGCCGCACGCTCGTTCAGGGCGCTCCCAGGGTCCGCGCGGTGCCGTCAGGGGCTCTTCCCGGGCACAGGCACAGGCACGAATGGTGTCGCGGCGGGTGTCACGGCTGCAGCAGCGTCTTGATCATCCCGTCCTCCTTGGCCTGGAACGTCCGGTACGCCTCCGGGCCCTTCTCCAGGGGCAGGCGGTGCGTCGCGAAGTCGTCCACGCCGAGCGGGTCGTCGTCCGTGAGCAGCGGCAGGATGTCGTCCACCCAGCGCCACACGTTGGCCTGGCCCATGCGGAGCTGGAGCTGCTTGTCGAACATCGTCAGCAGCGGCAGCGGGTCGGCGGCCCCGCCGTAGACGCCGGACAGCGAGACCGTCCCGCCGCGGCGCACGATGTCGATGGCGGCGTAGAGGGCGTTGAGCCGGTCGACGCCGACGCGCTCCATGAGCTTCTCCGCCAGGGCGTCGGGCAGCAGGCCCACGCCCCACTGGGCGGCCTTCGCCACCGGCGCCCCGTGTGCCTCCATGCCCACCGCGTCGATCACCGCGTCCGTGCCGCGCCCCTGCGTCAGCTCGCGGATCGCGTCACCGATGTCCTTGCCGTGCCGCCGCAGGTCGAGGGCCTTGACCCCGTCCCGGCTCGCCCGGCTCAGCCGGTCGGGCACCAGGTCGACGCCGACGACCAGGCTCGCGCCCCGGTGCAGCGCGATCCTGGCCGCCATGGCGCCGATGGGGCCGAGCCCCAGGACGGTGACGGTGCCGCCGGGCGGGATGTTCGCGTAGTCGACGGCCTGCCAGGCGGTGGGCAGCACGTCGGACAGGTAGACGTACCGGTCGTCCGGCGGGCCCTCCGGCACCTTGATCGGCAGGGTGTTGCCGAACGGGACGCGCAGGTACTCGGCCTGGCCGCCGGGGACCTGGCCGTACAGCTTGGTGTAGCCGAACAGGGAGGCGCCGGTCCCCCGCTCCTTGACCTGGGTGGTCTCGCACTGCGAGTGCAGTCCGAGGCCGCACATGTAGCAGGTGCCGCAACTGACGTTGAAGGGCACCACGACGCGGTCGCCGACCGCCAGTTCGGTGACGTCCGGGCCGATCTCCTCGACGATGCCCATCGGCTCGTGCCCCAGGATGTCGCCCGGATCGAGATAGGGCCCGAGGACCTCGTACAGATGCAGGTCGGAGCCGCAGATACCGGTGGACGTCGTCCGTACGACGATGTCGGTCGGCTCCTTGATGACGGGGTCGGGAACGGTGTCGACGCGTACGTCCCGCTTGCCGTGCCAGGTCAGTGCTCGCATCAGTGCCTCCTGTGGGTGGCTCGTGCCGGGAAGTCGTACGGCCCCGGGTCTCCCGCCGGGCCGGGACCATGCCCGGGGCGGGGGCCGGGACGGCGGGTCACGAGGGCGGGTAGGGCCGCTCGGCCAGCAGCCCGGCGAGGTGGAAGGTGTTGGCGGCGAGGGTGCGGGTGGTGGCCGCCACCTCGTCCGGTGTCGCGTCGAGGTCCTTGTAGTCGGTGCCGTGCTGCGCCTCGCCGACCCAGTACGTCACGGCACCGGGCGCCAGGGAGAAACCGACGTCGTTGAGGCCCTGGAACAGGTCGGCGCTGACCTTGTGCGCCCCGTCCTCGTTGCCGATGACGACCACCGCCGCCGCCTTCCCGTAGGTGAGCAGGCGCCCCTGGTCGTCGGTCTCCGACAGCTCCGCGTCCAGCCGTTCGAGGACACGCTGACAGATGCTGGAGGGGTGGCCGAGCCAGATCGGCGTGGCGAGCAACAGGATGTCCGCCCGGAGGACCTTCTCGCGCAGCGCGGGCCAGGCGTCCTGCCCGCCCATGTCGGTCTCGACGCCGGGTCGTACGTCGTGGTCGGCGACCCGGATCGTCTCACCGGTGGCGCCCAGCTTCTCGAACTCCTCCATGACCTGGTCCGACAGCAGATGGCTGCTGGAGGGCGTTGGCGAGGGGCTGAGGGAGCAGACCAAGGACAACACGTGCATGGGGTGACGCATCCTCTCTTCGAGACTCGGAGGCTCAGGAACGGGGCTGAGGAACTGGGCTCAGGTAGGGGGCTTGGGAATGCTCAGGGAAGCCCAGGAATTGCGGGGGGGGACACACGGGCCGGTGGCGGCGCGGCCGCCGGGCACGGGCGGGAAGCCGTGCGGGTCGGGCACCTCGATGCTGTTCGCGTGGGCGGGCGGCTCCACGGGCGCGGCGTACGTGCGGCGGGGGCTTGAGCGGCCTGCGGGGGCCTGCCGGGTCTCCCTTCCGACGGTAGCGCGACGCGGGGCCTGTCCGCCTGACGAGAGCGGCCCGCGGGCCTGCCCCCTGTCCTGGGGCGGGCCGGACGGGCCACTGGGGTGGTCCGTGCATCGGCCTACAGGTGACCGGCCCGCACGTCCTCAAACGCGCCGGCCGCACGCGGACGGGGACCGGACCCCGGGCCGGACGGACGCTGGGCCCCGGGCCGGACGAGGGCCGGGCCCCGGGCCGGGCGGGGGCCGGTCACTGCTCGACGTAGCGTTCCAGCACGTCGCAGACGTTCTGCAGCTCGTCCATCAGGCGCGCGGCCTCCACCAGGAGCACTCCGTAGGGCAGGCCCGGGTCGCCGAGCGGCAGTCCGGCCTCCTCGGCCCGTCCGGTCAGCCGCCGGCGGCGTTCGTGCGCCTCCTCGACGAGTGCGCACAGCTCGCGGCTCTGCCGGTGCAGCGCGTCCTCGTCGAGCGCCCGGAGCACCTGGGTGATCCGGGAGATGGACTCCAGGAAGTCGGCGTAGTCCTGCAGCAGCCTGCGGTCCTCCGCGCCCGGGTCCTGCGGCCAGGTGTCGAGGCTGCGGGTCAGTGAGGCGGCCTGGTACAGCGTGCGCTCCAGGGCCGCGAGGACGGCGCCGTACCCGTCGAAGCTCGGCCGGACGCGGTGGCGCCCCAGGTGGCTGCGGGGGTTGTAGTAGGCGCTCTCCCGCGCGGTGCGCAGCCCGTCCTGGGCCTGCCGGATCAGGTCGCCGGTCTGCTCGGCCCGGTTGCGCCAGTGGCGGCGGCGCTCCTGGTCCATCTCGCCGTGCCGCATCGCCGGGTACATGTCACTGACGAGGTCGCACAGCGTCCCGGACAGGATGTGGATGGCGTACTCGGCGCTGCGGTAGCGCAGCGGCGGCACCACCGTCATGTTGACGACCACGCCGATGCCGCAGCCGATGAGCACCAGCAGGATGATCTGTCCGAGGTGGGTGACCTTGTCGAGGCTGCCGGGGACCGTCACGTAGGTGGAGAAGGCGAAGAACGCGGCCGTCGCCACCTGCGAGCCCTGCGGTCCCAGGCCGGGCCACAGCCCGATGGCCAGCGCCAGCACGGTCACGAGGGCGAAGGTGAGCAGGTCGGGGCCGGCCAGGAAGCCGAGGGCCGCCTGCACCGCCACGCCCGCGGTGACGGCGACGATGTAGCGCAGCGCGTTGAGGAGCGCCTGGTACACCGTCACCTGCATGATCAGTACGGCGGAGAACGGCGCGAACGCCGGTGACCGCGCGTGCAGTACGTCGCGGGCGACCACCCAGGCGATCGTCGCGGCCACGGTGCTCTTGAGGAGGAACAGCAGCGTGTGGCGCTCGTGCCCCTCGGCTCCCCAGGCGCGGCGCCACCACTGCCAGGCCCGGGCCGCCGGGCCCTGGGCCGCGGGTTCGTCGCGTCGCTGCCACTGGTCGACCATGCACATCCCATTCCGCATCCGGCCCGCACGCTCCGGTGGGCCACCTGGTTCCCTCCGGCGCCCCACGTCCGCGCCCGGGATCGGCCCCCGGGCGCGCGTGCGCCGTCCCACCCGCGGGTGGGACGGCGCAGGGGGTCGCACGGTCAGCGGTCGTCGTCGCGCAGGGAGTCGCGGACGCCCTCGGCCTTGGCGCGCGCGTCGTCGGCGGCGCCGCCGACCTTGCCCTTGGCCTGGTCCGTCTTGCCCTCGGCCTTCATCCGGTCGTTGCCGGTGACCTTGCCGAGCATCTCCTTGGCCTTGCCCGCTGCCTTGTTCTTCGCGTTCTCGTCCACGGTTACTCCTTCGGTGGCGTATGCACAGCCGTTGGTCACGCTAGGGGCGGTGTGCGGGGTGCGCATCCCGGGCGTCACCGCGGCGCGCCGGCCGGTGGTCCGGTGTCGTGGCGCCGCCGCGCTCCTGCCCTTCGCTTCGTCGGTCGTTGACGACCTCAGCCATCTAGTTGCCGAGACATGCGCCTGCAAACGGTGCAATCCACATTTCTTGTCGGGCACCGCTCGGGGCACCACTCGGGGCGCCGCTCGGCACACGGCTCCGCGCGTCGTACCGGGCGCCGTACAGAACCGGAACCGCACCGGAGGACGCGGCACGGACCGGTTCCCGGCGTACTTCACCCGGTCAGGCCGGTCAGCACCTTGTCGGGGGTGAGCGGCAGCGTCCGGAAGCGGACTCCGGTGGCGTGGTACACCGCGTTGCCGATGGCGGCGGCGCTCCCGACGATGCCGATCTCGCCGACGCCTTTGCTGCCCATCGGATTCAGGTGCGGGTCGGTCTCCTCGATCCAGTGCGCCTCGACGCCGCTCACGTCGGCGTGCGCGGGCACGTGGTACGAGGCGAGGTCCGACTCCGCGAAGTCGCCGAAGGCGGCGTCCATCGTGCTGTGCTCGGTGAGGGCCATGCCGAGGCCCATCACCATGCCGCCGACGAACTGGGAGCGGGCGGTGCGGGCGTTGAGGATGCGCCCCGCCGCGTAGACGCCGAGCAGCCGCCGGACGCGGACCTCGCCGGTGACGGTGTCGACGGCCACCTCGGCGAAGTGCGCGCCGAAGGCGTGGCGGGCGTAGGGGCTGTCCGCGTCGGCCGTACCGCTGGTGTCGGCGTCGGCGCTCAAGCCGTTGTCGGGCAGCGACCCGGGGTGGTCGGCAAGCTTGGCCGCCAGCGCGGCGCACGCCTGGTGCACCGCCCAGCCCCAGGAGGCGGTGCCCGACGAGCCGCCCGCCAGCGGGGCCGCCGGCAGGTCGCTGCTGCCCACCTCGGTGCGCACCCGCGCCAGGGGCACGCCGAGGGCGTCGGCCGCCACCTGGGCGAGCACGGTGCGGGCGCCGGTGCCGATGTCGGTGGCGTTCACCCGTACGACGAAGCTGCCGTCGGGCAGCGCCCGTGCCTGCGCGGTGGACGGCGACACCAGCACGGGGTACGTGGCCGAGGCCACGCCCGTGCCGATGAGGAGAGGGCCCTCCGTACGGGAACGGGGCCGGGGGTCGCGCGCGTCCCAGCCGAACCGCCGGGCGCCCTCGCGCAGGCAGTCCACGACGTGGCGGCTGCTGAAGGGCTTGCCGCTGTCCGGTTCGCGCTCCGGCTCGTTGACGGCCCGCAGCTCCACCGGGTCCATGCCGAGGGCGGCGGCGAGCTCGTCCACGGCGGACTCCAGGGCGTACATGCCCGGCGCCTCGCCCGGGGCCCGCATCCACGACGGTGTGGGCACGTCGAGGCGTACCACACGGTGGACAGTGAGGTGGTGGGACGCGTCGTACATGACGCGCGCGGGCACCGCGGCCTGCTCGACGAACTCCTTGACGCGCGAGGTGTGCGTGGTGATCTCGTGGGACAGCGAGGTCAGCCGGCCGTCGGCCGCCGCGGCGAGCCCGACCCGGTGCAGGGTGGGCGCCCGGTGGCCGACGACGGCGGCCAGCTGCCGGCGGGGGAAGGACACGGCGACGGGGCGGCCGGACACGCGCGCCGCCATCGCCGCGAGCACCACGTCGGGCCGCGGGGTGCCCTTCGAGCCGAAGCCGCCCCCGACGTGCTCGGCGATGACGGTGATGTGCCCGGTGTCCATCTCGAACAGGGCGGCGAGCGTGTCGCGCACGGTCGTACCGCCCTGGCTGGAGCAGTACACGGTCAGGTGCCCCTGGTCCCAGTGCGCGGTGCTGGCGTGCGGCTCCATGGGGTGGTTGTGCAGCGGCGGCACCTCGTAGACGACGTCGACGCGGGCCGCCGCGGGAGCGCTGCCGGGCCGGCCGTGTTCGCGGCGGGTGGGGTGTTCGCCGTTGACGTTCTCGGGCTCGTACGCCCCGGGGTGGTCCGCCGTCAGGGTGACGTCGTGGTCCTCGACGGCGTACTCGACGCGCACCGCCGCGGCGGCGGCGCGCGCGGCCTCCAGGGTCTCGGCCACCACGAGGGCGACGTGCCAGCCGCGGTGCGGCACCCGCGGGTCCTGGAGGACGGCGAGCGTGGGGTCGTCGGGCTCGGCGACGCGCGGCGCGTTCTCGTGGGTCAGGACGGTGAGGACGCCGGGCAGCCGCAGGGCCTCCTCGACGTCGACGGCGGTGACCCGGCCGCGGGCGACGGTGGCGGGCACGGGCCAGGCGTGCGCCCGCTCCGGCATGGGGTGCTCGGCGGCGTACCGGGCGCGGCCGGTGACCTTCAGGCGTCCTTCGCGGCGCTCGGCGGGAGCGCCCAGGGCCCGGCCGGCGCCGGCCGGGGAGTCCTCGGGGGGCAGGGCGGTGTGTGACATGGCGGTTCCAGCCCTCTTGGTCAGGTCGCGGCGCCCGGCGTGAGCCGGGTCAGGACGTCGACGGCGATGTTGCGGGCCAGCGGCACCTTGTAGGCGTTGTCCCGCAGCGGCCGGGCCGCGGCGAGTTCCAGGTCGACGGCGCGGGCGAACGCGGCCGGGGTGGCGGGCCCGCCGCGCAGCGCCTCCTCGGCCCGCTCGGCGCGCCAGGGCCGGTGGGCCAGCGCCCCGAAGGCGATGCCGACGTCGGCGACCGTGCCCTCGCGGACGCGCAGCACCACCGCGACGGAGGCGAGGGCGAACGCGTACGAGGCCCGGTCCCGGGCCTTGCGGTAGGCCGAGGGCAGACCGGCGCGCGCGGCGGGCAGCACCACGGACGTGATCAGCTCACCGGGGCGGATGACGGTGTCCTGCTCCGGGTGGTCCCCGGGCAGCCGGTGGAGGGCGGCCGCGGGAACGTCGCGCGGCCCCCGCTCGCCGTGGAGTTCGACGCGCGCGTCGAGGGCGGCGAGGGCCACGGCCATGTCCGAGGGGTGGGTGGCCACGCAGTGCTCGCTGTGGCCGAGGACGGCGTGGTCCCGGTGCACGCCCTCCCGGGCCCCGCAGCCGCTGCCCGGGGCGCGCTTGTTGCACGGCTTGGACAGGTCCTGGAAGTACGGGCACCGAGTGCGCTGCAACAGGTTGCCGCCGGTGGTGGCGGCGTTGCGCAGTTGCCCGGAGGCTCCGGCGAGCAGCGCCTGCGACAGCGCCGGGTAGCGGTCGCGCACGAGGGGGTGGGCCGCGAGGTCGCTGTTGCGCACCGCGGCGCCCACACGCAGGGAGCCGTCGTCCAGCTCCTCCACCGCGTCCAGGGGCAGGCGGCTGACGTCGATCAGGGCGGAGGGCTGCTCGACCCCCAGTTTCATGAGGTCGACGAGGTTGGTGCCGCCGCCGAGGTAGCGGGCTCCGGGGTGGGCCGCGAAGGCCCGCGTCGCCTCGTCCACGTCCGCGGCCCGTACATACGCGAAGGGCTTCATCGGGCCACGTCCTCCACGGCTTCGACGATGCGGGGGTAGGCGCCGCAGCGGCACAGGTTGCCGCTGAGCCGCTCGCGGATCTCCTCCGGGGTCAGCGGGACGGGCCGGCCCGAGGGCGCGGCGGGCGGGGTGACGTGCGAGGGGTGGCCGCCCGCGGCCTCGGCGAGGACGCCGACGGCCGAACAGATCTGCCCGGGCGTGCAGTAGCCGCACTGGAAGGCGTCCCGGTCGAGGAAGGCGCGCTGCACCGGGTGCAGTTCTTCGCCCCCGCCCCCGCCCGTGCACCGCTCGCCGATGGGTCCCTCGTCCGTGAGGCCTCGGCCCGTGAGCTCCTCGCCCGCGAGCCCTCGGCCGGGGCGCCCCTCCCCCGCGGGCCCCGCACCCGTGAGCCCCTCGACGGTCGTGACCTCGCAGCCGTCCAGGGCCACCGCGAGCAGCAGGCAGCTGTTGACGCGGCGCCCGTCGACGAGGACCGTGCAGGCGCCGCACTGGCCGTGGTCGCAGCCCTTCTTGGCGCCGGTGAGGTCCAGGTCCTCCCGCAGGACGTCCAGCAGGACGCGGCGGTGGTCGAGATCGAGGGTGCGGGTGTCGCCGTTGACGCGGAGCGTCGTCGCGGAACGGGGCGGGACCGGCGGTGCCGTGCCCCCGCCGCCCGCTCCGCCGTCGGGGATGTCGCTGCCCATGGCGTGGATGACCTTCCGGAAGGGCTTGTGTGCTGTGCGGACCGCGTGCCCAAGCTGCCACAGCCGACACCTGGCGGCATGCGGGACGGGGCCGGACGGGGCGGCTCCCGGGGCCCGGGGTCCCCGGGGTGCCGTCGCCGCCCCTGTCCTCAGGCCCCGGCCGCCTCCGCCGTCCCTGCGCTCCGGGGGCCCGACGGCCGCCGCTCGTCCAACTGCACCTGCTGCCCCGGCCGCCCTACTGACCCGGCACGCCTACTGGCCCTGCTGGCCCTGCTTCTCCTGCTCCCGCGCGACGACCCGGAAGTGGCCGCCGTCGGGGTCCCTCAGCGTGGCCCAGGCGGGCCGCGCGTCGAGGTGCTGCTCGATCACCTGGCCGCCCTGATCCCGCGCCGCGCGGACGCTGGCCTCGACGTCCCGGACGGCGAAGTGGACCTGCCAGTGCGGCCGGACCGCCGGGTCGGGGTCGGCCTCGACGGCGCCCGAGCCGAGCCGGGCGGCCGGCCGCCCCGCCCTGAGGAGCACCACTTCCTCCTGCTGGTACTCCACCTCGCAGCACTCCGGGCGCCCGCAGGCCCAGTCGAGGACCTCGCCGTAGAAGATGGCGGCGTCGAAGGCGTCGACGGTGTGCAGGCGCACGGAGGCCGGGGCGGAGTGCAGGTCGCTGCGCCAGCTCGTGAGGATCTCGCCCTCCCAGATGCCGAAGCCCGCGCCGTTGCGGTCGGACGAGAGAGCCGCGCGCCCGTTGGGGAACGGGATCGGCCCGACCGCCACCGTCCCCCCGCGCTCCCTGACCCGGCTCACCGTCTCGTCCGCGTCGAGGACGGCGAAGTACGGTGTCCAGGCCACCGCGACCTGGAGCGACGAGGACACCGCGCCGAGCCCGGCGACGGGGTCGCCGTGGGCCATGGCGACGGAGAACTGCTCGCCGAGCCTGGCCGGGCGGAACTCCCAGTCCATGACGGCTCCGTAGAACCTCTGTGCGGCGGCGAGGTCCGGCACCGTCAGGCTGACCCAGCAGGGGGCTCCGACGGCCGACTCGCCCAACACCGAGCCGGTCCTGACGTGCCGCCCCGGCGTGGCCGCGCCCCGGGCCGCCCCGGGTGCCGGCTTCGGCGTCTCTTCGTCGTGGTGCATGTGCAACCTGTCCTGGAAATCGAGGCCGCTCACGAGGCAGGCCGGCACCCGCGCTCTCCGGCAGTGCTTCCGGCCGTCGGTTCCCGCACCCCGACGCGTACGCCACGGCCGGCTGGGGGGTCCGCCGTGACCGAGGCGAGCGATCCAGGGGAGCGGTGGAAAGATGTCAGCGACCCGCGAGCTTGCGGAAAGTAATCATTCCGCGACTTACTGTGCCACGGTCCGTGCGCCGGAGCCAACGCCGACGCCCCCGGACGGCGGGACGGGAGATCTTCCTGTCGGCGGCCGGGTCACGCGGCGCGCTTCGGGCCCCGCCGCCGCTCCCGCCCCCGGCCCGTCTTCCGGTCCTGTCCGTTCCGATCCTGCCCGTTCCGGTCCCGGCCGTTCCGGTCCCGGCCGCGGGCCCGGGCGAGTTCGTCCACGAGTTCGTCCCGGCTCATCCGCGAGCGGCCGGGGACGTCCAGCTCGGTGGCCCGCCGGTACAGCTCGGCCTTGGTCAGCTCGCGCAGTTCACCGGTGCCCGCGCCACGGGGCGGCGCGGAGGCGCCGTCCGCCTTCGACGGGGGCTTCCCGGCGGTCTCCTGCTTCCCGCGCCGGGCATCGCGCCCGGTATCGCGGCCGCCGTCCGGGGCGTCGTGCCCGCTCCCGCCGCGACGCCCACCCCGTCTTCCGCCCCGGCCTCCGCCGCGGGCCTGTTCGATGCTGCCCTCCAGGAGGTCCATGAGGTCGACGACGTCGGTGGCCCGGGGCGCCTCCTGGGCCGCCTCGACCTCCTCGCCCTCGGCCTTCGCCCGGACCAGCTCCCGCACCTTCTCCTGGTACGTGTCGCGGTACCGGCCGGGCTCCCACGGCGCGGACAGGGCGTCGATCAGCCTGACCGCCATGTCCCGCTCCTTGCCCCGGCCGGCGCGGCCGGACGGCAGGTCGGGCAGCTCCCGGGCCGGGTCGCGGACCTCGTCCGCCCAGTGGAGGGTCTGCAGCACCAGAAGCTTGTCCTCGGCGCGCAGGGCCGTCAGGTACTGCTTGCCGCGCATCACGAACGTGGCGATGCCCGCCTTGTCCGTCTCCGCGAGGGCCGCCCGCAGCAGCTCGTACACCTTGGCGTACTCCTCGCCGCGGGGCGCGACGTAGTACGTGCGGTCGAAGTAGACGGGCTCGATGTCGCCGAGGTCGACGAAGTCGCTGATATCGATGGCCCGGGAGCGGCCCGGCGCGATCTCGTCCAGCTCGTCGGGGTCGACGACGACGTACTCGCCCTCGGCCACCTCGAAGCCCTTGACGATGTCCTTGGCGGCCACTTCCTCGCCGGTGCGCTCGTTGACGCGCTTGTTGCGGATGCGGTCGGCGCTGCCGCGCTGCACCTGGTGGAAGTGGACCGTGTGGTCCTCCAGGGCCGTGTAGAGGCCGACGGGCACGGTGACCATCCCGAAGGTGATCACTCCGGTCCAGATCGCGCGTGCCATGGCCGTCCACTCCCGTCGCCCTGTCCACGTCGTCCGTCCGCCGGAGGCGGTCGCGGCCCCGGCAGCCGCCGCCACGGCCACAGCGGTCGCGGCAGCCGCAGGCGGCGAACGGAACCGGAGCGCGGGCTTCCGTGCGCTCCGTGGCCAGTGTCCCGGGGGTGCGCGCCGTCGGCCACCGGCACGCGCATCGGGGTGGTGACACGGCTGCGGCCGGCATCCCGGTGCCGTCCGGTAAGCCGGCCGCCGCGGCGGGGCGCCTCACACCAGTTCGGGCTGCGGCTCCAGTTTCGGCGCCGGCACGGGCTTCGGCTGCCACAGCCTGGTGGTACGCATATAGCCGTAGACGACCGAGCCCATCGCCAGCAGGAGGAGCGGCCCGAAGAGCCACGGGTGGGCGGCCATCTCCGTCGGCAGATAGCGGTACGAGACCAGCAGGGCGGCGAAGACGGCGGTGCCGTGGACGACGAGCTGTATCCCCGGCCGGTCCCAGCCGCGGTCGAAGGCGCGCAGCCCGGCCTCGATCGTGACCGCGAACACCACTCCGGCCACGAGGTCCACGCCGTAGTGGTAGCCGAATCCCAGTGTCGCGGTGAGCGTGGCGACCAGCCAGAACGTGCCCGCGTACCGGAGCACGCGCGGCCCCCCGCGGGAATGGATGAAGATCACGGTGGCCCAGGCCGTGTGCAGGCTGGGCATGCAGTTGCGCGGGGTGATGTCGTCGTACGCCATGGCGTGCGGCGTCCCGAGCGGGGGCGGCGTGTCCGGCCACAGGTTGGCCAGGGCCCACTCCTCGCCGCCGGTGCCGAAGGCGCCGGTGCCGTACGCGAAGACCGGTCCGACCACGGGGAAGATCATGTATATCGCCGGGCCGAGCAGGCCGACGACCAGGAACGTGCGGACGAGGTGGTGGCCCGGGAAACGGCCCTCGGCCGCCACGTTGCGCAGCTGGTAGAGCGCGACGACGACCGCGGCCACGGCGAGCTGGACGTAGACGAAGTCGAGGAAGTGGGAGCCGATCGGGTCGGTGGCCCGGACGAGCCGGCCGACCAGCCACGACGGGTTGCCCAGCGCGTGGTCGGCGGTCGCCAGGTACGGGTCGAGCACCGTCGGGCGGGTCTTGGACGTGATGAGCAGCCAGGCGTCGCCGGTCTTGCGGCCCGCCACCAGCAGCAGGCCGAGGCCGACGCCCTTCAGGAGCAGCACGCGCTCGGCGCCGGTGCGGCGGGTGACGGCGATGACTGCGCAGCCCAGGAGCACCCAGAGCGCGCCGTTGCCGAAGGTCAGCTTGCCACCGGTGGCCCAGCGCACGAGGAAGAAGGGGATGTCGACGGCGACGGCGGCGCCGAGCGCCAGGAAGCGCTGCCGCCAGGTGAGCACCACCATCATCAGCGCCATGCCGGCGTACAGCAGCGGCCCGGACGCGGGGGCGAAGACCACCTCGCGCACCTGGTTGGTGAGCGGGCCGGGCAGGCCGTAGCCCCGCGCGGCGATCTCCAGCGCGATCTGGAATCCGAGGGCGACCGCACCGGCCGCACCCCACAGCAGCACCCGCGGCCGACGCCACGTGGCGAACTCATTTCTCCCATTTATTCGCGAAAACACCCGCGATGTCATACGCATCAATTGCCTGGCCGATTTGTTGGTTTTTGATTAAACAGGTAACGCTTCGTGCTGGTCAGCGTGGTTTCGGTAAGCGCGGGCGCTCGGGACGAACCTCGCGAGTCGGATCATGCTATCGGAGCGGCGCGGGTGGACTTCGCCCGTCATGAACGTGGCAAACGACAGTCCGCTTACGCGCGAGTTCGCGATCTTCGACGCCCGCACCGTGAACCTCTCCTTCCGCCGAACCGGCCTCGACACGGATCGGTTACGCCGTCACGCCACGAAACGCACGCGCCGCCGAGCTACGGCCGCACAGAGGGGCGCACTCCCCGCCGTGACGCCACCAGTGACACACATGACGCCAGTAATGGCTCGCGCATGGCACCACTCGTGTGCCATGATGGCATCACAGAGAACGCGCTCCTCCGTTTCACCGGTGGACGCGTGTCGCGGAGACAGCCGTCGAGGGGGCCGGACCATGGGGACAGCACAGAGCCAGCAGCAGGCGGCGCCCGGCGCCTTCGCCGCGTTCGCCCGCTTCGTGCTCTGCGGCGGCGGGGTGGGTCTCGCCTCCAGCTTCGCCGTGGCGGGTCTCGCCGCCTGGATGCCGTGGGCCGTGGCCAACGCGCTGATCACCGCGGTCTCCACGCTGCTGGCCACCGAGCTGCACGCCCGCTTCACCTTCGGCGCGGGCGGGCGCGCGACCTGGCGCCAGCACACGCAGTCGGCCGGGTCCGCGGCGGCCGCGTACGCGGTGACCTGCTTGGCGATGCTCGTCCTGCAGCAGCTCGTGGCGGCGCCCGGCGCGGTCCTCGAGCAGGTGGTCTACCTGTCCGCGTCCGCGCTCGCCGGCGTCGGCCGGTTCGTGGTGCTGCGCCTCGTCGTCTTCGCGCGGAACCGCTCGCGGACCGCGGCCGCCGTCCGCCCCGTGCCCGCGACCGTGGCCCACGCCGCCGCCCCGGCCGCGCCCGCGGCGCTCTGCCACGCCGCCTGAGCGCCCCGCTCAGAGGGGCACGAGCGTGAGTTCGGTGGCCTTCACGCTGCACCAGACCTCCGTGCCGTCGGCGAGGCCGAGGTCGGCGACGGCCTGCGGGGTGACCTCGGCGACCGTGTCGGGGACGGCGTCGGAGGTGACGAGCAGGCGCAGCCGGCTGCCGCTGGCGGTGATCTCGCGGAGGGTCCCGGGCCACACGTTGCGCGGGCTGCCGGTGGGCTTCTCGCGGTGCACGGAGACGGCCTCGGGCGGTACGACGACGAGGGTCTCGGCGCCCTCCCCCACGGTCTCGGCCGCCACGAGCGTGGCGCCGGTGGCGAGCCGGGCCCCCTCGGCGGTGGCGGTGGCGGGCCAGGCGTTGCGGCCGAGCATGCGGGCCACCCACGGGGAGCGCGGGTGGCGGGTGACCTCGGCGGGCGGCGCGTCCTGCAGGGCGCGGCCGTCGGCGAGGACGAGGACGCGGTCGGCCAGCGACACGGCTTCGACGGGGTCGTGGGTGACGATCAGGCAGACGCCGCCGAAGCCCGCGAGGTGGGAGCGCAGCGTGTGCCGGACGTGGGCGCGGGTGGTCTGGTCGAGGGCGGCCAGCGGCTCGTCCAGGAGCAGCAGCCGGGGGCGCGGCGCGAGCGCCCGGGCGAGCGCGACGCGCTGGGCCTGGCCGCCGGAGAGCTGGGCGGGCCTGCGGTCGGCGAGGTGGCCGACGCCGAGGCGGTCGAGCCACTGCCGGGCCTCGCGGCGGGCCGCGGCGCGGGGGACGCCCCGGACGCGCAGGCCGTAGGCGGTGTTGGCGAGGGCGGTCAGGTGCGGGAAGAGGGCGCCGTCCTGGGGCACCCAGGCCACGCCGCGGCGGTGCGGGGGCAGGGCGGTCACGTCGTCGTCGCCGAGCCGCAGGTCGGCGTGGGCGCGGGGGGTGAGGCCGAGCAGGGCGCGCAGCAGGGTGGTCTTGCCCGCGCCGTTCTCGCCGACGACGGCGATGGTGGTGCCGGGCTCGGCGTCCAGGGTGAGCCGGTTGAAGCCGGTGACGTCGGCGTGCAGGGGCCAGCGCTCCGGCGGCGCGGCGGGCACGGCGGGCGGCTCGGGCGCGGGAAGGGGCGGGGCGGCGGGTCCTTCGTCGGACGCGTCCGGCCGCGGCGACCGGGAGCGCGGCGTCCGGTCGGCCGAGCCGCCGGTCCAGCGTCCGCGCAGGGCGATGAGCACCGCCATGGCGATGACCAGGAGCAGCAGGGACACGGACGTGGCGGCCTCGGGCCGGTCCTGGAGCAGCAGGTAGACCTGGAGCGGCAGGGTCTGGGTGGTGCCCGGCAGATTGCCCGCGAAGGTGATGGTGGCCCCGAATTCGCCGAGCGCCCGTGCCCAGGTCAGCGCGGCTCCGGCGACGAGGCCGGGGGCGACCGAGGGCAGGGTGACGGTGAAGAAGACCCGCACCGGCGAGGCGCCGAGGGACGCGGCGGTCTCCTCGTACGAGGGCCGCAGCCCGGCCAGCGCCCCCTCCAGGCTGATGACGAGGAAGGGCATCGCGACGAAGGTCGCGGCGACCACGGCGCCCGAGGTGTGGAAGGGCAGGACGACGCCGAAGGTGTCCTCCAGCCAGGGGCCGAGCAGTCCACGCCGCCCGAAGCCGAGCAGCAGCGCGACGCCGCCGACGGTGGGCGGCAGCACCATGGGCAGCAGGACGAGGGAGCGGACGAGCGCCTTGCCGGGGAAGTCGACCCGGGCGAGCGTCCAGGCCAGCGGCACGCCGAGGACCAGGGACACGCCGAGGGCCCAGAAGGAGACGTACAGCGACAGCCTGAGCGCTTCGGTGACGCCCGGGCTGGTCAGGTGGGAGCCGATCGCGCCCCACTCGGTGCGGCTCAGGATGCCGATGAGCGGCAGCAGCAGGAAGGCGACCGCGAGCAGGGCGGGCACGGCGAGGGTGACCGGGGTGCGGGCGCGACCGGCGCGCGGGGCGCGCGCGCCGGTGGTGCGGAAGCTTCTCATCGGGGGTTCCCGTGGGGTGGGCGGCGGCGGTACGGGGGGGGGGCCCGCTGCCCCGGCGGTCGTCCGCGCCGGGGAGGGCCGCCCGGGCGCGGTCGGCGCGCCGGGCAAGGGCCGCGCGGGCGGCGGCGCGCCCGGCGGGGCCGTCCCGAGCCCCCGTGCCGGGCGGCCCGGGTTCATGATGGCTGCCGGGTCCTACGCGTCACGGCTTCTGGAAGCCCGCGTCCCGGAGGATCTTCTGCGCCTCGGGTGAGCTGAGCCAGGTGACGAACGCGGCCGCGGCCTCGGGGTGCGGGGACTCCTTGAGGGTCGCGGCCGGGTAGGCGGCGACCGCGTTCTGGGCGTCGGGGATGTCGACGCCCTCGGCCTTGCCGCCGGCGGTGGTGATGTCGGTCTTGTAGACGATGCCCGCGTCGGCCTCGCCGAGTTCGACCTTGGACAGCACGGCGCGCACGTTGGGTTCCTGCGAGACCGGTTCGACGGAGACCCGCTGGGCGTCGAGGATCTTCTGGCTGTAGCGGCCGACGGGCACCTCGGGGGCGGCGAGCACGACCTTCAGGTCCTTCGCGGAGAGGTCCTTCAGGTTCCGTACGTGCTTCGGGTTGCCCTTGCCGACCGCGATGACCAGGCGGTTCCTGGCGATGACGGTGGGGGTGGCGGTGTCGGACCGCAGGCCGTCCATGGTCTTGGTGTCGGCGGTCACCAGGGCGTCGGCCGGGGCGCCCTGCCTGACCTTGGCGGCCAGTTCCTGGGAGCCCTCGAAGGAGAAGGTCACCTTGGTGCCCGGGTGGTCCTTCTCGTACGCGGCGCCCGCGGTCCTGAAGACGTCGGTGAGGGAGGCGGCGGCGAGGACGGTCAGTTCGGCCTTCCGCCCGTCCTCGCCCGCCTCCTTGCTGTCGTCGTCGCTGCCGCAGGCGGCCAGGGGGACGAGCAGGGCGGCGGTGGCGAGGGCCGCGGCGGTGCGGCGCGCGGTGATCACGGTGGGCATGGGGTGACACTCCTGGGACTGCGGGCGGCGGGGTGCCGCCGGAGAGACGGAGAGACGGAGGGACGCGGACGCGGTCACCGGACGGGCGGTACCGCGGGAGCACGCGGGTCCGGGCGCGCTCCCCGCGCACGGTGCGGGTGCCGTCGGTGCGCCCGGCGCGCACGGTGCGCCCAAGTCCGAAGTGCGCGGCGCGGAGACGGTCGCGCGCCCCGGTTCAGGCGCGGTCGATGTGCACGCTGGTCGACTTCACGCGGGCGGTGGCCTGCATGCCGACCTCGAGGCCGAGTTCCTCGACGGCCTCCCGGGTGAGCAGGGACACCAGGCGGTGGGGACCGGCCTGGATCTCGACCTGGGCGGCGACGTCGCCGAGCTTCACGGCGGTGACGATGCCCGGGAAGGCGTTGCGGGCCGAGGTGTACGCGGCCTCTTCCTCGCCGGTGCCGGACTGGCCGATCTCGACGGAGAAGGCGGCCAGGTCACGGCCGTCGATCAGACGGCGCCCGCTCTGGTCGCGGTGGGTCGCGACCCGGCCGGCGTCCGCCCAGCGGCGCGCGGTGTCGGGGCTGACGCCGAGCAGACGCGCCGCCTGACCGATGGTGTAAGACTGCATATGCGGAAAGATATGGCCTTGAATCTTTTATCTGCAACCTTTTTATCGGTTCCTCCATGGCAGATGCGTAAGCACTGGCCGAAGGTCCGAGGAGCGGGCGGCACCCCCACCCACGGCCCCCGGTGGCGCCACGCCCCCCGGCACGCACAGGGCGGGCCGCGCGGGCCGCGGCCGTCGCGGGCTCTCGAGGAGAGGGACGCGGGCTTTCGTCGTACGTTGGAGACGCGGATCTTGCGTACGACATACCTGACTGTCCTCGGCCGACCCGGGGTACTCGCGCGTCGAAGGGCCGGGAGGAACGAAGCTCCCGGTCGGTACGAGACCGAGAAGGGCGGGAGGTGATCGCCGTGTCGAACACACAGCCGCACGTCACCGGTGGGGACCGCGGTGCCGGTCAGGAACCGGTGAGCGAGCTGGTGCAGCGTGCCTCGCACCAGCTGACCGAGCTGGTGCGCGGCGAGCTTCGCTTGGCGCAGGCGGAGATGAAGGAGAAGGGGAAGCGCTACGGCAAGGGCGGTGGCCTGTTCGGCGGAGCCGGAGTGGTCGGGTTCCTGATGCTGCAGGCGCTGGTGGCCACGGCCATCGCCGCGCTGGCGGTGCCGCTGCCGGTGTGGGCCGCGGCGCTGATCGTCACCGCGGTTCTCGGCGTGATCGCCGGTGTGATGGCGATGACCGGGAAGAAGCAGATCAGCGAGGCCAACCCGCCCGCGCCGGAACAGGCCATCAACAGCGTCAAGGCTGACGTGGCCGAGATCAAGGAGAGTGCACACCGATGACGCAGCCGCCCCACGACGAGCCCACCGCCGAGAGCCCCGAGGAACTGCGCGAGCAGGTCGCCCGGACCCGCTCCGAACTCGGGGAGACGGTCGAGGCCCTCGCGGCCAAGGCAGACGTCAAGTCCCGGGTGAAGGACAAGTCCACGCAGGTGAAGGAGCAGACGGCGGTCAAGGCCGGAGCGGTGAAGGAGCAGACCGTGGCCAAGGCCGGCGCGGTCAAGGAGCAGACCGCGGCGAAGGCCGCCGACCTCGCGCACCAGGTGCAGGACAAGCTGCCCGAGCCCGTCAAGGACACGGCGGCCAAGGCGGTCGAGCAGGCCCGGGCCACGGCCGCGCAGGCCGGGCAGCTGTGGGAGGAAAAGGCGCCGGAGCCGGTTCGGCAGAAGGCGGCCCAGGGCGGCCGGATGGCGCGGGACAACCGGGGCGTGCTGCTCGGCGCGGCCGCCGCGGCCACCCTCGTGCTGTGGCTGTCGCGCCGCTCCAGGAAGGGGTGACCCGGATGAAGGCATCGAAGATCGCCTACAAGCCGGTCGGCCTGGCGCTCGGAGCCGTCAGCGGCATGCTCGCCGGGGCGGTGTTCCGGCAGGCGTGGAAGGCGCTCGGCCACGACGAGGACGCCCCGGACGCCACCGACGAGGAGCGGGGCTGGACCGAGGTGCTGATCGCCGCCACCCTGCAGGGCGCGATCTTCGCCGCGGTGAAGGCCGCCGTCGACCGCGCCGGCGCCACCGCGACCCGCGGCCTGACCGGGACGTGGCCCGGCTGACGGCTCGCCACCCGGCCGGACGGTCACCCGGCCTGACGTGACCCAGTGACCCAGGGGTGCCGGTACGACGCGCGTACCGGCACCCCGCCGCGTCCGGACCAGGCCCCCTCCGCGTCGGGCCCCGGCCCGCGGCCCGTACCGGCGCACCACCCGGCGCCGCGTGCGGCCCCCGTGCGTGCGCCATGCCTGACTCCTCGCCCCGCGGATACCCGTGACCGGGAGAGCCCGACGTCGCCCGACACGACGTCACCCGACGCGAGGTCATCCGACACGACGTCGCCCGACGCGAGGCAGCCCGACACGACGTCACCGACACAAGGAGTCGCCCCATGCCGCTCACGTTCCGTAAGTCGCTGCGGATCCTCCCCGGGGTCCGGCTGAACATCAACCGCCGCTCCTGGTCGATCACGCTCGGCGGCAAGCACGGCCCGCGCCGCACGCACAGTTCGACCGGGCGGCGCACCACGTCGATGGACCTGCCCGGCCCCTTCGGCTACCGGCGCCAGTCACGGCGGTAGGGACGCGCGCGACGCCCCACCGCACACCACGAGGCCCCGTCCCCACCGGCGTACCGGCGGGGACGGGGCCTCGTACGACCACCCGCCTACGGCCGCGGGTTGACGCGCCGCCAGGGGGGCCGGGCGTCGGCCCCCGCGCGCCCGGCGACGGACGCGCACCGGGGGCACAGGCGCCGTACCCGGTCCGCGGCGCCGCCGGACTCGGGGATGGCGTCCGTCCACGGCACGTGCGGGAAGCGCACGAGCTGGGACCGGCTGAGGGACAGGCCGCAGACGGTCTCGTTGCGGCCGGGCTCCCAGGCGTGCGCCTCACCCGTCGTCTGGAGGCGGCGGTCCTGCGGGGCCGGTCCTGCATCTGTCGACACGGATGACGGGCGCGCATCGCCGGGAGGTCACCGCGGGGATTCGCGAGCTGCTGCGGCGGGGTGAGCCGGTGCAGGTGGTGTCGACCAGCCTGATCGAGGCGGGTGTCGATGTCGACTTCCCTCGCGTGTACCGGGCGTGGGCGCCTGCGGAGTCGTGCAGCAGGCGGCCGGCCGCTGCAACCGCGACGGGCGCCTGGAGGGCCGGGGGACGGTGGTCGTCTTCGATCCTGTCGACGGCGGTTGTCCGCGTGGCAGCGAGTACACGGCTGCTCTGGCTGCGGGGGCGAGGTTCTTCGGGCCTGAGCTTGCCAGGCCCGATGACCTGGAGGCGCTGGATGCCTACTACCGGGAGCGCTATGCCTACCAGCAGGGAGGGGACCCGGAGTCCGGTCTGGGGGCTGAGATTCAGAAGCTGCGGCGGGCTCTTGATTTCCCGCGGGTGGACCGGGACTTCCGGATGATCGATGACGAGCACAGCGTGCCGGTCGTCGTGGTCCGCCGGGGGAGCGAGCGGGCGTGCATAGGAGCGGCCGTCGCGCAGTTGACGGATGGTTTCCGGTCATGCGGGCCGGAGGTGCTGCGGAGTCTGCAGCAGCACACGGCGTCGTTGCCGAGGCGGGAGGCGGAGGCGGGCGCTGAGGGCGGAACGGGCGGAGCTGGTGACAGGTGACCTGCTGCTGCGGCACGACGCCTACCACGAACTGCGGGGTCTCGACCCTGATGAAGCCGGAGCGCCCTGACAAGTACGGCGTGGTCTGAAGCTCATGTATTGGCCAGCCGTCAGCGCCTTGGTATAGCAGACGAAAGGGTTGACGCATCCCATGGAGCAAAAATGGGCAAAAATGGACACAAGGTCAAGGGGAAAGATGTTGGAACTGCCGTAGTGTTTTTCCTGCTCTCGCTCGGCGCATTGTCGATCCTTCCTCTTAAGATGGCTGGCGAGGTGGATGTCGACCTCGGTGGGGCTATCTACCTAGCCGTAGTGGGAGTCTCCCTCATGTTCAGCGGAATTGTCTCAAGTGTGGGCGGGTTTGATTCCAGCACGCCCTCCGCGCCGAAGGGCATCGGCTACACATGTTCAGGCGATGAACACGAGGGCAGCGGCTGTCATGCGGTCGGAGCGGATGGGTGCGGCGGGTGTGCCGACGGCGGCTGACCTTCAGAACCTCTAATGCTTGTTTCTGTGGTGTGCGAGCTTTAGGTTGATTACGTTCGGTGATGCTGGCAGGGCGTCTGGCCGCCGCCCTTGGGGCCACGGCAGAACGGCAGAGCAGACCCCGGCAACACACTCACGACACGAGGGGCTTTCGTTTGGATCGGTAGGTATCGCGGTCGAAGCCAGGTAGCCGGACTCCGCGGTGGAAACGATGGTGAATCCTGCGGGTCATCGCTCACGACCCGTCGCCCGGCCCGACTCTCTCTCCCCCCCCCCCCCCCCCCCCGCCCCGCCGGCGCGGGCGCGGAGCCCCCGCGCGCCGACGGGAGGCGGGCAGGGAGGGAGGGCGCGGGGGCGGCGGGGGGGGGGGGCGGGGG
>NZ_JASCXL010000091.1:0-38047 GCF_030010595.1 Streptomyces sp. CC224B
CCCGGCGGGGCGGGTGGGGTCCCCGGGGCGCCCCCGGCCCCCCGCCCCGGGCGGTCCCGCCGCCTGTCCCGGGCGGCTTCCGTCGCCCGTCCCCAGGCGGCGTACGTCACCCGTCCCCGGGCGGCTTCCGTCGCCCGTCCCACCCTGGCCGGTCACCGCACTGCCGGGACCGGCCCCGTTCCCATGGAGCACCTAGTGACCCTCGACACGTACACCGCCCGCCGCGCGGGCGGCAGAACCCTGCTGCGCCGGGCCGCCGTCGCCCTGACCGGCGCCGGCGCGGCGCTCGGCCTCGCCATGGCCCCCGCCTCGGCCGCGGCCGGCGGCTGGGAGCCGGTGCCGGACCCGGACAGCACCAGCTGGGTCGACGCCGTCCTGCCCGCGGCGGACGGCACCGTCTTCGCGCGCGGCGGCTACTACCCGCAGGGCGACCCGGGCTCCGGCGAGTTCTCCACGTACTGGCAGCGTGACGGCGCGTCCTGGAAGAAGATCCCCACGCCGAAGAACCAGTCCCTGGACACCTACGGCGACGACCTGTGGACCGCCACCTCCGCGAAGGACCTGTGGGTCGTCGGCAGCATGGCGGCCACCCCGTCCATCGTCAACCACTGGAACGGCACGGCCTGGCAGGACCGCTCCCCGGCCGACAAGACCGTGGAGTTCAAGGCGGTCAAGGCCGTCGCCCCCAACGACGTGTGGGCCGTCGGCGAGACCACGTGGCGCTCGGACCGGCAGACGCAGCAGGGCGTCATCGGCCACTGGAACGGCACCGCCTGGAAGATCACCAAGCTGCCGCAGGCCACGAACGGCCACACCAGCCTCGGCGCCCTCCAGGTGCTCTCCGCCAACGACGTCTGGGCCGCCGGCAAGATCTGCACCATCCAGGACGCCAGGACCTGCCGCGGCTACGTGACGCACTACGACGGCACGGCCTGGAAGGAGGTGGCGGTCCCCCAGGGCACCATCGGGGTCAACGAGCTCACCGCGAGCCCCTCGGGCCAGGTGTGGGCCGCCGCGGGCACCACGGTGCTGCGCCGCACCGGCGACACCTGGGACACCAGCGCCTCGGTGAACCTGCCCTCCGTGTACGGCGTCACCGAGCTGACCTGGGTGAAGGGCACGCTGTACGCGGGCCTCGGCCAGAACCAGCCCTCCAAGCAGACCGGCGTGCTGCGCTGGACCGGCAGCGCCTGGGAGAGCGTCACCTCGCCGTACGCCCCGAAGAGCGAGTGGGAGACCATCGCGGCCGTCACCTCGCTCACCGGCGGCCCCGACGGCTCCCTGTGGGCCACCGGCACCTCGTA
Source organism: Streptomyces sp. CC224B (assembly GCF_030010595.1). NCBI lineage: Bacteria > Bacillati > Actinomycetota > Actinomycetes > Kitasatosporales > Streptomycetaceae > Streptomyces > Streptomyces sp. CC224B. Next base: position 1,305 of record NZ_JASCXL010000091.1, read on the forward strand.
CGCCTTCTTCGCCACCGGCCAGTTCGCGTCCCGGCTGCCCGCCGGCGCCACGCGCTGACCCGACTCTCGTAGGCCCCCTCAGCCCCATCGGGCCGAAAGGAACCCGCACATGAACGCGCTCAACGCCTGGGCTCCGCTGGAGATCAGGCCCTCCGACATCGGCGCCCCGGCCACCCCGGAGGGCCTCGTCGCCCACCTGGACGGTCTCGGCGACGGCCTGGCCCCGCTCCTGACCGAGCACAAGGCCCTGGTCTTCCGGGACTTCCAGGTCCCCGCCGACGGCCTCGACCCGGTCATGGACCGGCTGCTGCCGCGCCGGCTCGCCTACGTGAACGGCAACTCGCCGCGCACGAAGGTCGGCTCCAACGTGTACACCTCGACGGAGTACCCGCCGGAGTTCACCATCTCGATGCACAACGAGCTGTCGTACGCGTCGAGCTGGCCGACCCGGCTGATGTTCTACTGCGACGTGGCGCCCGAGACCGGCGGCGCCACGCCCGTCGTCGACGCCCAGCTCTGGCTGGAGTCCCTCGACGACGAGGTCCGCGAGGCGTACCGGGACGGCGTGCGGTACACGCAGAACCTGCACGACGGCAAGGGCCTCGGCAAGAGCTGGCAGGACACCTTCGAGACCGACGACCGTGACCGGGTCGACGCCTACCTGAAGGAGGCCGGGTCCGAGTGGAGCTGGCGCCCGGACGGCAGCGTGCGGGTCTCCACGGTCCGCCCGTCGACGCTGCGGCACCCGGTCACCGGCACCGAGGTCTGGTTCAACCAGTCCGACCAGTGGCACCCCGCGGCCCTCGGCGACGAGACCGCGAAGGCGCTGGCGCAGATCATGGCCCCGGAGGAGCTGCCGCAGTCCGTGACGTTCGCCGACGGCCGCCCGATCCCGGACGACTACGTCATCCAGGTCCGCGACCGCGGCCTGGACAACGCGGTGGACGTCGACTGGCACGTCGGTGACCTGCTCCTGATCGACAACATCCTGGTGGCGCACGGCCGCCGCTCCTTCACGGGGCCGCGCCGGGTGCTCGTCGCGATGACGGACTGAGACGACGGTCCGGGCGGCCCTGGGGCCGCCCGGACCACCCGCCGACCGGAGGGCGGGGGCGGCCCTTTCACGAGGCCGCCCCCGCCCTCCCGCGTGCGGCCCGGCGGCCGGCGCGGGGGCCCGCCCGCGTCCGTATAGGTCACGTATGGCGGCGCTTCGCAGACTGGCCCCTGCCTCACTGGAGCAGTGGGTGCGCAACGCCATCGATCCCTCATCAGGAGACCGCAGTGACCGAGCAGCAGACCGCCGCGACCCACCGCGTCGTGCTCAACGACGAAGAGCAGTACTCGATCTGGTGGCTCGACCGAGACCTGCCCGCCGGCTGGCGCGCCGAGGGCACCACCGGCACCCGTGAGGAGTGCCTCGCCCACATCGACACGGTGTGGACGGACATGCGCCCCGCGAGCCTGCGCCGCCGCATGGCCGCCGCGGAGCAGGCGGCGTAACACCCCCGCGGTCCCGGGGGCCGGGACCACCCCCTTCGGACCCGGCCCCCGCGCCCCACCGAGCCCCGTACAGCCCCTCCCTCCCCCACAGCCCCCTCCCCCTACGGCGCGGCCCCCCACGCGACAACACGCGACACCCCAGCCACCACGCAACGACCGTCACACGACCGTCATCCAGAGGAGCGCAACCCGCAATGAACCCCGCTCACGTTCAGCGGACGGACGCAGCGGCCGGTACGGCCCCGCTCACCCCCGAGCTCATCGGCCGTCAGGCAGCGCGCACTCCCGACGCCGTCGCCGTGGTGGCCGGCCACGCCCAGCTCACCTACCGGGACCTCGACCGCCGCTCCGCCCGCCTGGCCCGCCACCTGCGGGACCTGGGGGCCGGTCCTGACGTCCCGGTCGGTGTCCTGCACGCCCGGTCCCTCGACCAGGTGGTCGGGCTCCTCGCGATCTGGCGGGCGGGCGCCGCCTACCTGCCGCTCGACGCGAGCCAGCCGCAGGCCCGCCTCACCGCCCTGGTCACCGGCTCCGGCACCGGGCTCGTGCTGTGCGACGGCGCGAGCACGGCCGCGGTCACCGCGACCGGGGCCCGGCCGGTCGTCCCCGCCGAGTACGCGGCCGGGCCCGAGCCCGCCGCCGAGCTGCCGGACCCGGCCGCCGTCGACCCCGACCAGGCCGCCTACGTGCTGCACACCTCGGGCTCCACCGGCACCCCCAAGGGCGTCCTGATCAGCCACGCGGGCATCGCCAACCTCATCCACTGGATGGGCCGGCACTGGCACCTGGCCCCCGGGGACCGCGTCCTGCACCGCACCCCGCTCATCTTCGACGCCCACGTGTGGGAGGTCTTCGCGCCCCTGGCCCACGGCGCGGCCGTGGTGCTCGCCGAGCCGGGCGCCGAGCGCGACCCGGCCGCCCTGGTGCGCACCGCGGGCGAGCAGGGCGTGACCGTCCTCCAGGTGGTGCCGTCCGTGCTGCGGCTGATGGTGGAGGAGGACGGCTGGGAGCGCTGCGGCGCGCTGCGCCTGGTCGCCTCCGGCGGCGAGCAGCTCCACGCGGAGCTGGCGCGGCGGCTTCGGTCCCTCGCCGACGTCGAGGTGTGGAACACCTACGGCCCGACCGAGTGCTCCGTCAACGCCACCGCGCACCGCTTCGACCCGGCGCAGGAGAGCGGCCCGGTGCCGATCGGGCGGCCCGTGGAGCGGCTGCGGGTGCTCGTCGTGGACGCCTCCGGCACGCCCGTCGGCGTCGGCGTACCGGGCGAACTCCTCATCGGCGGCGTGGGCGTGGCCCGCGGCTACCTCGGACGCCCGGGGCAGACCGCCGACCGGTTCGTGCCGGACCCGTTCGCGAAGGACGGCTCCCGCCTGTACCGCACCGGCGACCGGGTCCGCTGGCGGGCCGACGGCGTCCTGGAGTACCTGGGCCGCGCCGACGACCAGGCCAAGGTCAACGGCGTGCGCATCGAGCCCGGCGAGATCGAGGCCGAGCTGGCCGCGCACCCCGGCGTCGCCGCCGCGACCGTGCTGCCGTACACCCTGCCCGAGGGCGGTCAGCGCCTGGCCGCGTACGTCGTACCGCGCGGCGCCGAGGGGCAGGACGTGGTCGCCGGGCTGCGCGCGTACCTCCTGGAGCGGCTGCCCGGCACGCACGTGCCCGCGGTGTTCCTGGAGCTTGAGCGGCTGCCGCTCGGCCCGACCGGCAAGGTCGACCGGCGCGCCCTGCCGGACCCGGTGAGCGGGGCCGCGGCCGGAGCGGACGGCGACGCGCCCGCCACGGACGCCGAGCTGCTCGTCGCCGAGGCGTGGCGGGAACTGCTCGGCCGCGAGGCGGTCGGCGCGGACGACGACTTCTTCCGCCTCGGCGGCACCTCCCTCCAGCTCACCCGGCTCGCGGCCCGGCTGCGCGCGCAGACCGGCCGGGACGTCACCCTGCGCGCCCTGCTCGGCGCCCCGACGCTGCGCGCGCAGGCGGCGCTGCTCGGCGACGTGACCGTGGCGCGGGAGACCCCGCCGATGCCGCGGGTGGAGCGGCAGGGCGGCGTACCGCTGTCGTACGGGCAGCGGCGGCTGTGGTTCATGGACCGGCTCAACCCGGCGAGCCCGGAGTGGGTCGCGGGCCTGCTCCTGAAGGTGCCCGCGGCGGCCACCCGCGAGCAGGCGGCCCAGGCCCTGAACACCCTGGTCGAGCGGCACGAGGCGCTGCGCACCCGGTTCGCCGAGGTGGACGGCGAGCCGCGGCAGTTCACCGACGCCCAGGTCACCGTGGCGGTGGCCGCGGGGGCGCCGGTGAGCCGCGAGGAGCTGCCGGACCGGCTGGCGGCGCTCCTCGGCCGCGGCTTCCCGCTCGACGGCGGCGGCCCGCTGCTGCGCGCCGAGCTGCTCGACGTCACGGGCGGCCCGCGCATCCTGGCCGTGGCGATGCACCACATCACCACCGACGGCTGGTCCACGACGGTCCTGGAGCGGGAGTTCACGCAGGTCCTCGACGCGCTGCTGCGCGGCGAGACCCCGGTCCTGCCGGACCTTCCCGTGCAGTACGCCGACTACGCGGCCTGGCAGCGCGCGCAGCTCACGGACGACGTCGTCGCCGAGGAGGTCGCCCACTGGCGCCGGGTCCTGGACGGCCACGAGCCGCTGTCCCTGCCCACCGACCGGCCGCGGCCCGCCGTGCGCGACGGCCACGGCGCGATCGTCCCGTTGACGGTCCCCGCGGAGACGGTCCGGGCCCTCGACGCGGTCGGCGCCGACGCGGGCGCCACCCGGTTCGCCACCGTCCTCACCGGTTTCGCCGCCGTGCTCGCCCGGCACGCGGGGCAGTGGGACTTCCCGGTCGGCGCCCCCGTGACGGGCCGCGGCCGCCCCGAACTGGACGGCGTGGTCGGCTTCTTCCTCAACAACGTCGTGCTGCGCTGCGGCCTGGAGCCCGGTCTCGGGTTCGCCGACGCCGTGGCCCGCACGGCCGCGGCGGCCACGGACGCCTTCGCCCACCAGGACCTGCCGTTCGACCTGCTGGTGGACGAGCTGGTGCCGGACCGCGACCTGTCCCGGACCCCGCTGTACCAGGTCGCGTTCGACCTGCACGGCGAGGAGTTCAACAGCGCCGTCGACGACGACTTCGAGACGGTCCGGCGGCTGTGGCGCGTCACGCACACCGATCTGACGCTGCTGCTCAGGCCGGAGGCCGACGGCTCCCTCACGGGCGGCCTGGAGTACGCCACCAGCCTGTTCGACGAGGCGACCGCGGCCCGGCTCGCGGCGGGCCTCGGCCGGCTCCTGGCGGCCGCGGCGGCCGACCCGGCGCGGCCCCTGGGCGAGCTGCCGCTGCTGTCCGCCGAGGACGGCGACCGCCTGGCCCGCTGGGGCACCGACACCACCCCGGCGCCGACGGCGACCGTGCCCGCCCTGGTCGCGGAGCAGGCCGCGCGCACCCCGGACGCGGTGGCGGTCGAGTGCGACACCGCCACCCTCACCTACCGCGAACTCACCGGCCGCGCGGCACGCGTCGCCGCCCGGCTGCGGGCCCTCGGCGTGCGCCGGGGCACCCCCGTCGGCGTGCTCCTGGACCGCGGCCCGGAGCTGCACGCCGCGCTCCTGGGCGTGTGGCACGCGGGCGGCGCCTACGTACCGCTCGACCCGGCGTTCCCCGCCGAGCGCCGCGCGGGCATGCTCGCCGACGCCGGGGCCCGCGTACTGCTCACGCAGGAGGCGTACGCGGACGACACGGCCACGGCCGGGGACGGCTTCACCGGGCACGTCGTACGGCTCGACGGGGTGGAGGGCCTCGACGGCGCCACCGCCGCCGACGGCGCGGACGGCGCCGCGGCCGGGGCGCCGCACGCCGCCGAACCGCCCGTCCAGGCGGACCCGGACGACCTGGCGTACGTGATCTACACGTCCGGCTCCACCGGCAAGCCCAAGGGCGTCGCCGTCACCCACCGGGGCCTGGCCAACCACCTGGTGTGGGCGCGCGACCGGCTCGCCGCGGCCGGGGACGGCGGCGGCGCCGTGTTCTCCTCGGTGGCCTTCGACCTGGTCGTGCCGAACCTGTGGGGGCCGCTGGCCGCCGGGCAGCGCGTGGTGCTCCTGCCGCAGGACCTGGACCTGTCCGAGCTGGGCGAACGCCTGGTCAAGGCGGGCCCGTTCAGCTTCCTCAAGCTCACGCCGGGCCACCTGGACATCCTGTCCGGGCAGCTCACCCCCACCGAAGCGGCCGAGCTGGCCGGGGTGGTCGTCGTCGCGGGCGAGGAGCTGCCCGGTGCCCTCGCCGCGCACTGGACCCGGCTCCTGGGCCCCGGGCGCCTGATCAACGAGTACGGCCCCACCGAGGCCTCTGTCGGCACCAGCATCCACCCCGTCCCGGCCGACCCCGGCCCGGGTGTCGTGCCGATCGGCGCACCGCTGCCCGGCATGACCATGCGGGTCCTCGACGAGCGGATGCGCCCGGTGCCCGTCGGCGCGGTCGGCGAGCTGTACGTCGGCGGCACCGGCGTGGCCCGCGGCTACCTCAACCGCCCCGGCCTGACCGCCGAGCGCTTCCTGCCCGACCCGGACGTCCCCGGGGCCCGGCTCTACCGCACCGGCGACCTGGCCCGCTGGAACGCCGAAGGCGCCGTGGAGTTCCTCGGCCGCACCGACCACCAGGTCAAGATCCGCGGCTACCGCGTCGAGACGGGCGAGATCCGTGCCGCGCTCCTCGGCCACGCCGGGGTCGCCGACGCCGTGGTGGTCCCGCACGGCAGCGGCGCCCAGGTCCGCCTCGCCGCGTACTGGACGGCCGCGCCGGACGCCGGCGACGGCACGACCGGGGCCGCGCTGGCCGAGCACTGCGCCCGTACGCTGCCGCCGTACATGGTGCCGGGCAGCTTCACGCTCCTGGACGAGATCCCCCTCAACCGCAACGGCAAGGTGGACCGGCGCGCCCTGCCCGAGCCCGTCACCGCGACGGCCGGTGCCGACGAGACGCCGCTGAGCCCGACCGCCGAGGTCGTACGGGAGATCTGGCGCGACACCTGCGGCATCGAGGCCGGGCCGCGCGACAACTTCTTCCACTCGGGCGGCAACTCGATCCTCGCCATCCGCCTGATCGCCGAGATCCAGAACGAGTTCGGGGTCACGCTGCCCGTCCGCGCCGTCTTCGAAGGCCCGACGGTCGTCGACCTCGCCGAGACGATCGAGAACCGGGTCCGCGCCGAGATCGAGCAGATGTCGGACGCCGACCTGCTCACCGACGCCACCACCGACGCCACTGCCGTCACCGACGCAACTCCCGTCACCGACGCCACCGGTCCGGACGCCCCCGGCACCAGCTCCACCGACTCCCCGCAGGCGCGGACGCAGACGCGGACGCAGCCCCAGGCGCAGACCCAGACGCAGACCCAGACGCAGCCCCAAACTCAGACGCAGACGAAGGAACAGAACGCATGAGCCAGCAGGAAGCACAGTCCGCCGAGGCCCTGCGCGAGGAGCTGCTGCGCGCCCGGCTCGCGGGCCGTCGCCGCCGCGGCGGCTCGGCGGCCCCCACCGGCGCCGCGCGGGGCGCCGCCATCCCGCGCGCCGACCGTTCCGCCCCGCTGCCGCTGAGCCTCGGCCAGCAGCAGATGTGGTTCCTCAGCCGCCTGGAGCCGGACAGCACCGAGTACCTGGTGCCGCTCGTCCTGCGGCTGCGCGGCGCCCTCGACGCGGCCGCGCTCCAGCGGGCCTGGGACCAGGTGTGCGCCCGCCACGAGATCCTGCGCACCCGCTACGCGTACATCGACGGCAGCCCGGCGCAGGTCGTGGACGAGCCCGCGCCGGTGCCGCTCGCCCGGGTCGACCTCACCGCCGCCCCGGCCGCCGAGCGGGAGGAGCGCGCCCTGGACGAGCTGCGCGCCGCCATGGGCGTCCCCTTCGACCTGGCCACGCAGTGGCCGGTTCGCGGCACGCTGGTCCGCCTCGCCGAGGAGGACCACGTCCTCGCGGTGGTCTTCCACCACATCGCCTGCGACGCCTGGTCGACCCGGATCTTCGGCCGCGACCTCAGCGCCGGGTACGCCGCCGCCCTCGCCGGCACGGACACCGGCCTCGCGGCCCCCGCCCTGCAGTACGCCGACTTCGCCGCCTGGCAGCGCGCCGAGCTGGCCGGTCCCGGCGCCGAGCCGCACCTGGCGTACTGGCGCGAGCGGCTCGCGGGCATCGCCCCGCTCGACCTGCCCGCCGACCGCCCGCGCCCGGCGCACCGCAGCCACGCGGGCGCCGACGTCGCCCTCGACCTGCCGTCCGCCCTGTCCGAGCGGGTCCGCGAGGCGGCCAAGCGGTACGCGACGACGCCCTTCGCGGTGTTCCTCACCGCCTACCAGGCGCTGGTCTCCCGCTACACGGGCCGCCGCGACATCCCCGTCGGCACCGTCGTCTCGGGCCGTACCCGCCCCGAGCTGCAGGAGCTGTTCGGCTACGGCATCAACACCCTGGTGATGCGCGCCCGTTGGGACGACGAGGACGCCACCTTCGCCGGCCTCCTGGAGGCGTGCCGCAAGGACGTCCTGGACGCCTTCGACCACCAGGAGGTGCCGTTCGCCCGCCTCGTGGACGAGCTCCAGCCGGAGCGCGACCAGTCCCGCACCCCGCTGTACCAGGTCGCCTTCACGATGCACGAGTGGCGCCTCGACGCGTTCACGCTGCCCGGCCTGACGGCCGAGCCGTTCGGCGACAGCGACGGCATCGCCAAGTGCGACCTGACCCTCCAGGTCCAGGAGCGCCCCGACGGCACGTTCCACACCCGCTTCCAGTACGTCACGGCGCTCTTCGACCACGCCACGGTGGAGCGCCTGGCGGGCCACTTCGCCGCCCTCCTGGACCGGGCGCTCGCGGAGCCCGACGCCCCCGTGGCCGCGCTCGACATCCTCGGCGATGAGGAGCGCGCGCTGGTCCTGCCCGCCGCCGAGCGGTCCTCGGAGGTCACGGCGCTCGCACACCAGCTGTTCGAGGCCCGTGCCGCCGAGCAGCCCGAGGCCGTCGCCGTCACCGCAGGTGCCGTCTCCCTGTCGTACGCCGAGCTGAACGCCCGAGCCAACCGCATCGCGCACCTGCTGCGCGACCGGGGCATCGGCGCCGAGGACCTCGTCGGCGTCCACCTCCAGCGCGGCGCCGACCTCATACCCTCCCTCCTGGGCGTCCTGAAGTCCGGCGCGGGCTACCTGCCCCTGGACCCGGCCAACCCCATGGACCGCCTCGGCTACGTCCTCGCCGACGCGGGCGCCCGCGTGGTGCTGACCACCGCCGACCTCGCCGAGGGCCTGCGGGGGGTGTACGGGGGCGAGGTGGTGATCCTCGACGCGGCTGAGGCGCTCGCGGCGCTGGCTGCCCAGCCCGTGGAGAACCCGGTCCCCGTCTCCGGCCCCGACAACCTGATCTACACGATCTACACCTCCGGCTCCACCGGAAAGCCCAAGGGCGTCGCGCTCACCCACACCAACGTGGTGCGCCTGATGTCGACCGCCCAGGACCACTACGGCTTCGGCACCGCCGACGTCTGGTCCATGGCGCACTCCTACGCCTTCGACGTCTCCGTCTTCGAAATGTGGGGCGCCCTCGCCTTCGGCGGCCACCTCGTCGTCGTACCGCAGGACGTGACGCGTTCGCCCGACGAGTTCATCGACCTCCTCGTCGAGCAGCGGGTGTCGGTCCTCAGCCAGACCCCGACCGCCTTCCGCGCCCTCGTCACCGCCGCCGCCGAAGGCGACGCGCGGATTGCTGAACTCGCTCTGCGAGCCGTGGTGTTCGCCGGGGAGAAGCTGGAGGTCGCGGCGCTCAAGCCGTGGACCGACCGCGTCGGCGTGGACCAGGTCGCGCTGGTGAACATGTACGGCATCACCGAGACGACCGTGCACACCACCTACCACCGCCTCGACGACCACGACCTCACCCACCCGGCCACGAGCCGCGTCGGCCACCCGCTGGCCGACCTCGCCGTCTACCTCCTCGACGGCCAGGGGAACCCCGCCCCGATCGGCGTTCCCGGCGAGATCCACGTCGCCGGTCCCGGTGTGGCGCGCGGCTACCTCAACCGGCCCGCGCTGACCGCCGAACGCTTCGTGCCCGACCCGTTCAGCAATGTGCCCGGTGCCCGGATGTACCGCAGCGGTGACGTCGCGCGCCGCCTGCCCGACGGAAGCCTCGAAGTCGTCGGCCGCATCGACGACCAGGTCAAGATCCGCGGCTTCCGCATCGAACTCGGCGAAATCACCGCCGCCCTCTCCGCACACTCCAGCGTGCGCGAGGCCGTCACCGTCGTCCGCGAGGACACCCCCGGCGACAAGCGCCTCATCGCCTACCTCATCCCCGCCGAAGGCCACACCCTCGACCCGCGCGCCCTGCGCGAGGAACTCGGCCAGACCCTGCCCGAGTACATGGTCCCCGCCGCCTTCGTCGAGCTGGACGCCCTCCCCCTCACCACCAACGGCAAGCTCGACAAGCGCGCCCTGCCCGCACCCGACGGCGGACAGCTGCGCACCGCGGGCGAGTTCACCGCCCCGCGCACCCCGCTGGAGAGCCACCTCGCCGAGATCTGGCAGCACGTCCTCGGCGTCGACCGCGTCGGCGTCCACGACAGCTTCTTCGAGCTCGGCGGCGACTCGCTGCGGGCCGTCGCCCTGGTGGGCGCGTTGCGCGAGGCCGGTTACGAGGTCGCCGTACGCGACGTCTTCGACCGCCGTACCGTGGCCCGGCTCGCCGAACTCACCGGCGAGGCACGGGCGGAGGCCGTCGCCGACCACCGCGTCGTGCCCTTCGAGCTGATCTCGGACGAGGACCGGGCGCTGCTGCCCGAGGACATCGTCGACGCCTACCCGCTCGGGCAGAACCAGCTCGGCATGGTCATCGAGATGCTGGCCGACGACAGCCAGAACAACTACCACAACGTGTCGTCGTTCTGGGTCCGGGACGCGGCGCCGTTCTCCGCGGAGGCGTTCGCCGAGGCGGGCCGGCGGATCACGGCCCGGCACGAGATCCTGCGTACGTCCATCGACCTGTCCGGCTACTCGCGCCCGCTCCAGCTCGTCCACGACCGGGCCGAGATGACGATGGGCGTGCACGAGCTGACCGGCCTCGACGCCGACGCCGCGCGGGCGGAGGTCGCCGCGTTCGGCGAGGGCGAGCGCGCCAACGCCTTCGACATGGCGCGGCCCGGCCTGATGCGCTTCCACGCGCACACCACGTCGCACGGCGGCTGGTGGATCTCGGTCACCGAGTGCCACCCCATCATGGAGGGCTGGAGCTACCACTCGCTCCTCATGGAGGTCGTCACGACCTACCTGGCGCTGCGCGACGGCCGGGAGCCCGAGGTCGAGGAGACCCCGGACGTCCGTTTCGCCGACGCCGTCGCGGCCGAGCTGAAGGCCCTGGACTCCGCGGAGGACCGCGCGTTCTGGGCGGACCTGGTCGGCTCGCACGCCAAGCTGACGCACCCCGAGGGCTGGGGCGACCCGGCCGCCGACCAGCACGCCAGCTACAAGGCGGGCTTCAACTGGCGGGAGCTGGAGCCGGGCCTGCGCGCCCTGGCGGCCGCCACCGACACCTCCATGAAGGCCGTCATGCTGGCCATGCACCTCAAGGTCATGAGCCAGCTCACCGCCGAGACGTCGTTCCACACGGGCCTCGTGTGCGACACCCGGCCCGAAGTCCTCGGCGCCGACCGCGTGTACGGCATGTACCTGAACACGCTGCCGTTCCCGTACACCCGCACCGCCGCCACCTGGGGCGAGCTGGTCCGCGAGGTCTTCGACGCCGAGGTGCGCATGTGGCCGCACCGCGGCTACCCGCTGCCCGCCGTGCAGCGCGAGTGGGGCGGCACCGGCCGCCTCATGGACGTCTACTTCAACTACCAGGACTTCCGTCAGCTCGACACGGACCTGGTGGACGCGCTGTCCGGCATGGACGACAGCCCCACGGAGTTCCCGCTCACCGTGTCGTCGCGCGCAGGGCACGTGATCCTCACCGCGAACCTGCGCTCCGTCTCGCGGGAGAACGCCGACCGGCTCGCGGGCATGTACCGGGCGGTCCTGGAGTCCATGGCGCACGAGGGCGCCTCGGGCGACGCGCGCGCCGTCTACCTGCCCGAGGGTGAACGCGAGGCCGTCCTCCCGGCCGCCGAGCGGTCCTCGGAGGTCACGTCGCTCGCACACCAGCTGTTCGAGGCCCGTGCCGCCGAGCAGCCCGAGGCGGTCGCCGTCACCGCCGGCGCCGTCTCCCTGTCGTACGGCGAGCTGAACGCCCGCGCCAACCGCATCGCGCACCTCCTGCGCGACCGGGGCGTCGGCGCCGAGGACCTGGTGGGTGTCCACCTCCACCGCGGCGCGGACCTGATCCCCGCGATCCTCGGTGTCCTCAAGTCCGGCGCGGGCTACCTCCCGCTGGACCCGGCCAACCCCATGGACCGCCTCGGCTACGTCCTCACCGACGCCCGGGCCCGGACCGTCCTCACCACCGCCGACCTCGCCGAGAACCTGCGCGAGGTGTACGACGGTCACCTGGTCGTCCTCGACACCGCCGAGGCACTCGCGGAGCTGCATGCCCAGCCCGTGGACAACCCGGCCCCCGTCTCCGGCCCGGACAACCTGATCTACACGATCTACACCTCCGGCTCCACCGGAAAGCCCAAGGGCGTCGCCCTGACGCACACCAACGTCGTGCGTCTGATGTCGACCGCCCAGGACCACTACGGCTTCGGCACCACCGACGTGTGGTCCATGGCCCACTCGTACGCCTTCGACGTCTCCGTCTTCGAGATGTGGGGCGCCCTGGCCCACGGCGGCCACCTCGTCGTCGTACCCAAGGACGTCACCCGCTCCCCCGACGAGTTCATCGACCTGCTCGCCGACCACGGCGTCACCGTCCTCAGCCAGACGCCGACCGCCTTCCGCTCCCTCGTCACCGCCGCCGCCGGCGGGGACCTCCGCCTGGGGCGCCTGGCGCTGCGTGCCGTGATCTTCGCGGGCGAGAAGCTGGAAGTGGCCCAGCTCAAGCCGTGGACGGACCGGGTGGGCCTGGACCGGGTCGCGCTGGTGAACATGTACGGCATCACCGAGACCACCGTGCACACCACCTACCACCGCCTCGACGACCACGACCTCGCCCGCCCGGCCATGAGCCGCGTCGGCCACCCGCTGGCCGACCTCGCCGTCTACCTCCTCGACGCCCACGGACACCCGGTCCCGCTGGGCATCCCCGGAGAGATCCACGTCGCCGGTCCCGGTGTCGCGCGCGGCTACCTCAACCGGCCCGCGCTGACCGCCGAACGCTTCGTACCCGACCCCTTCAGCGACATCCCCGGCGCCCGGATGTACCGCAGTGGTGACGTCGCGCGCCGCCTGCCCGACGGGAGCCTCGAAGTCGTCGGCCGCATCGACGACCAGGTCAAGATCCGCGGCTTCCGCATCGAACTCGGCGAGATCACCGCCGCCCTCTCCGCACACTCCAGCGTGCGTGAGGCCGTCACCGTCGTCCGCGAGGACACCCCCGGCGACAAGCGCCTGATCGCCTACGTCATCCCTGCCGAAGGCCACGCCCTCGACCCGCGCGCCCTGCGCGAGGAACTCGGCCAGACCCTGCCCGAGTACATGGTCCCGGCCGCCTTCGTCGAGCTGGACGCCATCCCGCTCACCACCAACGGCAAGCTCGACAAGCGCGCCCTGCCCGCACCCAGCACCGAGCTGGTCGACAAGGACCGGTACGTCGCCCCGCGCACGCCCGAAGAGGAGCGCATGGCCGCCGTGTGGGCTGAGGCTCTCGGCGTCGAACGCGTCGGCGTGGAGGACGACTTCTTCCAGCTCGGCGGCGACTCCATCCGGGCCGTGGGCCTGGTGGGCAAGCTGCGTTCGGCCGGGTTCGAGGTCGGTGTCCGCGACGTCTTCGAGCACACCACCGTCGCCGCGCTCTGCGCCTCGGCGACCGGGCGCCCCGTACCGTCGGGGCCGGTCGCGGCCGTCGAGCCGTTCGCGCTGATCAGCGACGCCGACCGGGCGCTGCTGCCCGCCGGGCTCGACGACGCCTACCCGCTCACCCAGGTGCAGACCGGCATGCTGGTCGAGACCCTGGCCTCGGGCGAGCGCGGCAACTACCACGACTTCATCTCGTTCCTCGTCCGCGACGACGGGCCCTTCGACATCGCGGTGTTCCGCGAGGCCGTGGGCATCGTGGGCGCGCGCCACGACATCCTGCGCACCTCGGCCGACCTGACCGGCTTCAGCGTGCCGATGCAGCTCGTGCACCACGAGGTCGCCGTCCCCGTCGACTGGGCGGACCTGCGCGGCCTGGACCGCGCCGCCCAGCAGGCGGAACTGGTGGCCTTCGCGGCGGCCGAGCGGGCCAACCCGTTCGACCTGTCCGAGCGCAAGCCGCTCCTGCGGATCTTCGTGCACGTGCAGAGCGACGAGACGTGGCGCGTCTCGTACACCAAGAACCACGCCGTCCTGGAGGGCTGGAGCTACCACGAGCTCCTGAAGGAGCTCACCTCCGTCTACCGCGACCTGCGCGCGGGCCGCGAGATCGGCTACGAGGCCCCGCCGGTCCGCTTCGCCGACACGGTCGCCGCCGAGCTGGCGGCGCTGGAGTCCGCCGAGGACCGCGCCTTCTGGGAGCGGGTCGTGACGGACAACGCCCGCTTCGAGCTGCCCGCCGGCTGGCACGGCGACCTGGCCGCGCCCGCCGAGCGCGTGGACGCCGGGTTCTCCTACCGGGACCTGGAGTCCGGGCTGCGCCGCCTCGCCGCGGCGGCCGGGGTGCCGGTCAAGGCCGTCCTGCACGGCGCCCACCTGAAGGTGATGAGCCAGATCACCGACGCGGAGAGCTTCTTCACCGGCCTCGTGGGCCACACCCGGCCGGAGGTAGCGGGCTCCGACCGGCTGATGGGCATGTACATCACGACGCTGCCGCACCCGTTCCGGCGGACCGCCGCGACCTGGGGCGAGCTGGTCCGTCAGGTCTTCGACGACGAGGTGGCCGCCTGGCCGCACCGCCACTTCCCGCTGCCCAGCATCCAGCCGGGCGGTCAGCAGCACCTCATCGACGTGTTCTTCACGTACCTGGACTTCCGCGCGCTCATCGAGGACGAGGTCGTCGACGAGGGCAACGGCATCAACCGTACGGAGACCGAGTTCGGCCTCGCCGTCAGCAGCATCGGCGGCATGCTCGGCCTGCGCAGCGACAGCCACGTCCTGTCCCAGGAGAACGCCGACCGGCTCGCGGGCATGTACCGCGCGGTCCTGGAGTCCATGGCCCGCGACGGCGCGTCCGGCGACGCCCGCGCCACCTACCTGCCGGGCGGCGAGCGGGAGGTGCTGCTGCCCGCCGCCGAGCGGACCTCGGAGGTCACGGCGCTCGCGCACGAGCTGTTCGAGGCCCGGGCCGCCGAGCGGCCCGAGGCCCCCGCCGTCACCGCGGGCACGGACGTGCTGACGTACGGCGAACTGAACGCCCGCGCCAACCGGGTCGCGCACCTCCTGCGCGCACAGGGCGTCGGCGCCGAGGACCTGGTCGGCGTCCACCTCCACCGCGGCGCGGACCTGATCCCCGCGATCCTCGGTGTCCTCAAGTCCGGCGCGGGCTACCTCCCCTTGGACCCGGCCAACCCCCTGGACCGCCTCGGCTACGTCCTCGCCGACGCCCGGGCCCGGACCGTCCTGACCACCGCCGACCTCGCCGAGAACCTGTGCGAGGTGTACGACGGCCACCTGGTCGTCCTCGACACCGCCGAGGCGGTCGCGGAGCTGGATGCCCAGCCCGTGGACAACCCGGCCCCCGTCTCCGGCCCGGACAACCTGATCTACACGATCTACACCTCCGGCTCGACCGGAAAGCCCAAGGGCGTCGCCCTGACGCACACCAACGTCGTGCGCCTGATGTCGACCGCCCAGGACCACTACGGCTTCGGCACCACCGACGTGTGGTCCATGGCCCACTCGTACGCCTTCGACGTCTCGGTCTTCGAGATGTGGGGTGCCCTGGCCCACGGCGGCCACCTCGTCGTCGTGCCCAAGGACGTCACGCGCTCCCCCGACGAGTTCATCGACCTGCTCGCCGACCACGGCGTCACCGTCCTCAGCCAGACGCCGACCGCCTTCCGCTCCCTCGTCACCGCCGCCGCGGAGGACGACCCGCGCCTCGCCCACCTGGCCCTGCGCACCGTGATCTTCGCGGGGGAGAAGCTGGAGATCGCGGCGCTCAAGCCGTGGACCGACCGCGTCGGCGTGGACCAGGTCGCACTGGTGAACATGTACGGCATCACCGAGACCACCGTCCACACCACCTACCACCGCCTCGACGACCACGACCTCACCCACCCGGCCACGAGCCGCGTCGGCCACCCGCTGGCCGACCTCGCCGTCTACCTCCTGGACTCCGCCGGGCACCCGGTGCCCCTCGGTGTCCCCGGCGAGATCCACGTAGCCGGTCCCGGTGTGGCGCGCGGCTACCTCAACCGGCCCGCGCTGACCGCCGAGCGGTTCGTGCCCGACCCGTTCAGCAATGTGCCCGACGCGCGCATGTACCGCAGCGGTGACGTGGCCCTGCGCCGCGCGGACGGCGGCCTCGAGGTCGTCGGCCGCATCGACGACCAGGTCAAGATCCGCGGCTTCCGCATCGAACTCGGCGAGATCACCGCCGCCCTCTCCGCCCACGACACCGTCCGCGAGGCCGTCACCGTCGTCCGCGAGGACACCCCGGGTGACAAGCGCCTGATCGCCTACGTCGTCCCCGCCCCGGGCAAGGCCCTCGACCCGCGTGCCCTGCGCGACGCGCTCGGCGCCACCCTGCCCGAGTACATGGTCCCGGCCGCCTTCGTCGAGCTGGACGCCATCCCGCTGACCACCAACGGCAAGCTCGACAAGCGCGCCCTGCCCGCACCCGACACGTCGGCGCTCACGGCGGTCGGCGGGCTCGCGCCGCGCAACCCGCTGGAGCAGCAGCTCGTGGTCATCTGGTCCGACGTGCTCGGCCTGGAGACCGTGGGCGTCGAGGACTCGTTCTTCGACCTGGGCGGCGACTCCATCCGGGCCGTCTCGCTGGTCGGCGCGGTCCGCGCGGCCGGGTACGACGTGTCCGTGCGCGACGTGTTCGAGCAGCGCACCATCGCCGGGCTCGCGGAGCTGATCGGCACGCGTGGCGCCCCGGCGGCGGCCCACCGCGCCGTGCGCCCCTTCGAGCTGATCGGCGAGGCCGACCGGGCGCTGCTGCCCGCCGGGCTCGACGACGCCTACCCGCTCACCCAGGTGCAGACCGGCATGCTGTACGAGCTGCAGGCCGGAGCCGGGGCCCACTACCACAGCACCGCGGGCTACAAGGTGCGCGACGACCGCCCGTTCGACGCGGAGGCGCTGCGCGCGGCCGTCCGGGAGGTCACCGCCCGGCACGAGGCGCTGCGCACCTCCTTCGACCTGTCGACGTGCTCCACGCCGCTGCAGCTCGTGCACGCCTCGGTCGAGGTGCCGCTCACGGTGCGCGACCTGCGCGGCCTGAGCCGGGACGAGGTCGACGCGGCGCTGCGCGAGCACGTCGCCGCCGAGCAGGCGCGGCCGCTGGACCCGGCGACCGCCCCGCAGCTCCGCATGGCCGCGCACCTCGGCGACGACGGCTGGTGGCTCAGCCTGACCAGGTCCCACATGGTGACCGAGGGCTGGAGCCAGCACACCACGCTGATGGAGCTGATCGACTGCTACCGCGCCCTGCGCGAGGGCCGGACGCCGGCCGCGCACCAGGCGCCCGACGTGCGGTTCGCCGACACGGTCGCCGCCGAACTGGCGGCGCTCGACTCGGCGGAGGACCGCGCCTACTGGCAGGGCGTCGTGGACGCCCACGCCCCGTTCGCGCTGCCCGCCCCGTGGGCGGACGCCTCGGCCGGGACGCCGGAGGCCGTCAGCGTGACGGTGCCGCTGGGCGACCTGGAGGAGCCGCTGCGGGCGCTCGCCGCCTCGGCGCGCGTCTCCGTCAAGAGCGTGCTGCTCGCCGCGCACCTGAAGGTGCTCTCCTCACTCACGCACGAGGAGCGGTTCCACGCGGGCCTGGTCTGCGACACGCGGCCCGAGGTCCTCGGCGCCGACCGGGTCCACGGCATGTACCTGAACACGCTGCCGTTCCCGTACTCCCGCACCGCCGCCACCTGGGGCGAGCTGCTGCGCCAGGTGTTCGACACGGAAGTGGCCCTGTGGCAGCACCGGCGCTTCCCGCTGCCGGAGGTGCACCGGCTCGCCGGGGCGTCCGAGCGGCTCATCGACGTCATCTTCAACTACCAGGACTTCCACAACCTGGACGCCGAACAGATCGACCTGGCCGCCGGGTTCGGCTCCGGCAGCACGGAGTTCGGCCTCACGGTGACGACGTCGGGCGGCGGCCTCACGCTCAAGACGCACACCGGCGTGGTCAGCCGCGCCGACGCGGAGCGGCTGGCGGGGATGTACCGCCAGGTCCTGGAGGCCATGGCCACCCAGGGCGTCGACGGCTCGGCCGACCTGGTGCCGTTGCCTTCCGGCGAAGCCGACCAGCTTGCCCGCTGGGGCACCGGCGCACCCGCCACCGGTGGTGACCTGCCCACCCCGGCCCTCATCGCCGAGCAGGCCGCCCGCACCCCGCAGGCGGTGGCCGTCACCGGCGACGGCTTCCACCTCACCTACGCCGAACTCGACACCCGCGCCAACCAGATCGCCCACCACCTCGCCGCCCACGGCATCACCACCGGCTCCCTCGTCGGTGTGCTCCTGGACCGCGGCCCGGACCTGCACGCCACCCTCCTCGGCGTGTGGGGGGCAGGCGCCGCCTACATCCCCATCGACCCCGACTTCCCTGCCGCCCGCATCCACGCCATGCTCGGCGACGCCCAAGCCACGACCGTGCTCACCACCACCGGATACTCCGACCGCATCCCCGCCGGGATACGCGTCATCGACCTGGCCGGTGACCGTGAGCAGATCACCGCCCGCCCGGCCACCGCGCCGGACGTGGCCGTGGACCCGGACGACCTGGCGTACGTCATCTACACCTCCGGCTCCACCGGCAGGCCCAAGGGCGTCGCCGTCACCCACCGCGGCCTGGCCAACCACCTCACCTGGGCCCGCGACCGGCTCACCACCGCCGGAACCGGAGGCGGCGCGGTCTTCTCCTCCATCGCCTTCGACCTCGTCGTCCCCAACGTCTGGGCACCCCTCCTGACCGGACAGCGCGTCCACCTCCTGCCCCAGGACCTCGACCTGTCCGAACTGGGCAAGCACCTGCTGGAGCACGCCCCGTTCAGCTTCCTGAAGCTGACCCCGGGCCACCTGGAGGTGCTGTCGCACCAGCTCACCGACGCGCAGGCCCGCGCCCTGGCCGGGGTGGTCGTCGTCGCGGGCGAGGCCCTGCCCGGCGCCCTCGCCGCCCACTGGACCCAACTCCTGGGCGCGGAGCGCCTGATCAACGAGTACGGGCCCACCGAAGCCTCCGTCGGCACCAGCATCCACCCCGTGCCCGCCGACCCCGGCCCCGGTGTCGTCCCCATCGGCACACCCCTGCCCGGCCTGACCATGCGTGTCCTCGACGCCCGCATGCACCCCGTGCCCGTCGGCACCATCGGCGAGCTCTACGTCGGCGGCACCGGCGTCGCCCGCGGCTACCTCAACCGCCCCGACCTCACCGCCGAACGCTTCCTGCCCGACCCCGAAACCCCCGGCGCACGCCTCTACCGCACCGGCGACCTCGCCCGCTGGACCACCCACGGCGCCGTCGAATTCCTCGGCCGCACCGACCACCAAGTCAAGATCCGCGGCTACCGCATCGAAACCGGCGACATCGAGACCACCCTCCTCACCCACCCGGGGGTGACCGACGCCCGTGTCGTCGCCCACGAGGACGCGGACGGCGGCAAGCGCCTGGTGGCCTACGTGGTGACCGGCGAGGGCACGGACACGGCAGGGCTCGCCGAGGAGCTGGAGCGGCACTGCGCGGCCGGGCTCCCGGCGTACATGGTGCCGTCCGCGTACGTCGCGCTCGCGGCGATCCCGCTCAACGCCAACGGCAAGCTGGACCGCGCGGCCCTGCCCGCTCCGGACGGCGCGGGCGCGGCCGGGCCCGGTTACACCGCTCCGGTCACCGCGGCCGAGACGGACGTCGTCGAGGTCTGGCAGCGGGCGCTCGGCGCCGACCGCGTGGGCACGCGGGACCGGTTCTTCGACCGGGGCGGCGACTCCATCCGGGCCGTCGCCGTCGTGGGCGGCCTGCGCGGGCGCGGCTACGACGTGTCCGTGCGCGACGTCTTCGAGCAGCGCACCCCGGCCGCGCTGGCCGCGCTGGCCGAGGGCAGGCGCCGCCTCACCGACGGCGAGGCCGCGGCCACCGCGCCGTACGCCCTGATCGGCGCCGCGGACCGGGCGCTGCTGCCCGCCGACGCCGTCGACGCCTACCCGCTGGGCCAGGTCCAGCTCGGCATGGTCGCCGAGCTGCTCGGCAGTGTGGACGGCGGCAACAGCTACCACACGGTGACGGCCAAGCGGATCAAGGACGACGCGCCGTTCGACGAGGAGGCGCTGCGCGCCGCCGTCCGTGAGGTCACCGCCCGGCACGACGCGCTGCGCACGTCCGTGCACGTCACCGGCTACTCGGTGCCCCTCCAGGTGGTGCACCGGGCCCCGGAGATCCCGGTCGTCGTACGCGACTGCCGCGGTGTCGGCCAGGTGGAGGGCGAGCGGCTGCTGCACGCCCACATCGACGCCGAGCGCGCCGACCTGTTCGACCTCAAGACCGCCCCGCTCCTGCGCGTATCCGTGCACCTGGAGAGCGACGACGCGTGGTGGCTGACCCTCACCACCTCCCACGTCGTCACCGACGGCTGGAGCAAGCACACCCTGGAGATGGAACTCGTGAACTCCTACCGGGAGATCCGGGACACCGGCGCGCCCGCGCCGTACCAGGCGCCGCCCGTGCGCTACGCGGACGCCGTCGCCGGCGAGCTGGAGTCGTTGGGCGGCACCGCCGACGGCGCGTACTGGAAGCGCGTCGTCTCGGAGTACGCGAAGATGCTGCCGCCCGCCGCCTGGGCGGGCGCGCCCGGCGCCGCGCCGGAGCGGTACGGCGTCGACGTGCCGGTCGCCGACCTGGCCGAGGCGCTGCGGGCGCGGGCCGCCGAGGCCGACGTGCCGTTCAAGACGCTGATGCTCGCGGCGCACCTGAAGGTCCTGAGCCAGCTCACCGACGAGCCCGCGTTCCACACCGGCGTCGTCTTCCACACCCGGCCC
The DNA here is from genome assembly GCF_030010595.1 of Streptomyces sp. CC224B. NCBI lineage: Bacteria > Bacillati > Actinomycetota > Actinomycetes > Kitasatosporales > Streptomycetaceae > Streptomyces > Streptomyces sp. CC224B. Next base: position 22,039 of record NZ_JASCXL010000091.1, read on the forward strand.
GAGGCCACCGGCGCCGAGGGCGTGGTGGGCATGCACCTCAACACGCTGCCGTTCCCGTACGAGCGCGGCGCGCGGACGTGGCGCGAGCTGCTCGCCCGGGTCTTCGCGCACGAGACCGAGGTGTGGGCGCACCGGCGGTACCCGCTGCCCACGATCCAGCGCGCGGCGGGCGGCGAGCGCCTGGTCGACGTGTTCTTCAACTACGTCGACTTCCACCAGACCGACGCCTCCCTGGTCGACACCGGCACGGGCGTGAGCCAGGCCGCCACCGAGTTCGGGCTCACCGTGGACGCCTACGGCGACCGCAAGCTCGGCATCCGCGCCGACTCCGCGACCCTGGCCCGCCCGGGCGCCGACCGGCTCGCCGGGATGTACCGGGCGGTCCTGGAGTCCATCGCCGCGGGCCTCGACGGCGACGCCACGGCCGTCCTCCAGGCGGCGCGCACGGAGGCGGCGGCCGAGCGCCCGGCCCCCGCGGACACCGCCCGGGGCGCCCTCGCGCACGAGCTGTTCGAGGCGCGGGCCGCCGAGCGGCCCGAGGCCCCGGCCGTGACCGCCGGCGACGTCGAGCTGTCGTACGGCGAGCTGAACGCCCGCGCCAACCGCATCGCGCACCTCCTGCGCGACCGGGGCGTCGGCGCCGAGGACCTGGTGGGTGTCCACCTCCACCGCGGCGCGGACCTGATCCCCGCGCTCCTGGGCGTCCTGAAGTCCGGCGCGGGCTACCTCCCGCTGGACCCGGCCAACCCCATGGACCGCCTCGGCTACGTCCTCGCCGACGCGGGCGCCCGCGTGGTGCTGACCACCGCCGACCTCGCCGAGGGCCTGCGGGGTGTGTACGGGGGCGAGGTGGTGATCCTCGACGCGGCTGAGGCGCTCGCGGCGCTGGCTGCCCAGCCCGTGGAGAACCCGGTCCCCGTCTCCGGCCCGGACAACCTGATCTACACGATCTACACCTCCGGCTCGACCGGAAAGCCCAAGGGCGTCGCGCTCACCCACACCAACGTGGTGCGCCTGATGTCCACCGCCCAGGAGCACTACGAGTTCGACGAGACCGACGTCTGGTCCATGGCCCACTCCTACGCCTTCGACGTCTCCGTCTTCGAGATGTGGGGCGCCCTCGCCTTCGGCGGCCACCTCGTCGTCGTACCGCAGGACGTGACGCGCTCGCCCGACGAGTTCATCGACCTCCTCGTCGAGCAGGAGGTGTCGGTCCTCAGCCAGACACCGACCGCCTTCCGCTCCCTGGTGACGGCCGCCGCCGAGAAGGACCCGCGCGTCAAGTACCTCTTCCTGCGCGCGGTGATCTTCGCGGGCGAGAAGCTGGAGATCGCGGAGCTGAAGCCGTGGACCGAGCGCATCGGGCTCAACCGGGTCGCGCTGGTGAACATGTACGGCATCACCGAGACCACCGTCCACACCACCTACCACCGGCTCACCAAGCGGGACTTCGCGCCGGACGCGGGCAACCCCATCGGCGACCCGCTGAGCGACCTCACGGTGCACCTGCTCGACGCCGACGGCCGGCCCGTGCCGGACGGCGTGCCGGGCGAGATCCACGTCGCCGGTCCCGGTGTGGCGCGCGGCTACCTCAACCGGCCCGCGCTGACCGCCGAACGCTTCGTCCCAGACCCGTTCAGCGACATCCCCGGCGCGCGCATGTACCGCAGCGGCGACCTCGCCCTGCGGCGGGCGGACGGCACGCTGGACTTCCACGGCCGCATCGACGACCAGGTCAAGATCCGCGGCTTCCGCATCGAACTGGGCGAGATCACCGCAGCGCTGTCCGCCCACTCCAGCGTGCGCGAAGCCGTCACCGTCGTACGCGAGGACACCCCCGGCGACAAGCGCCTGATCGCCTACGCCGTCCCTGCCCCGGGCAAGACCCTGGACCCGCGCGCCCTGCGCGAGGAACTCGGCAAGTCGCTGCCCGAGTACATGGTCCCGACTGCCTTCGTCGAGCTGGACGCCATCCCCCTCACCACCAACGGCAAGCTCGACAAGCGCGCCCTGCCCGCACCCGACGGCGGACAGCTGCGCACGGCGGGCGAGTTCACCGCCCCGCGCACCCCGCTGGAGAGCCACCTCGCCGAGATCTGGCAGCACGTCCTCGGCGTCGACCGCGTCGGCGTCCACGACAGCTTCTTCGAACTCGGCGGCGACTCCATCCGCGCGGTGATCCTCACCGGCACGCTGCGCGACGCCGGGTACGACGTCGGCGTCAAGGAGCTGATGGAGCGGCCGACGGTCGCGGAACTCGGCGAGCTGGCGGCCGAGCGCGGCGCCGGCGACCGGGCGGCGCCGGTGGCGGTCCGGCCCTTCGCACTGATCGGCGCGGAGGACCGGGCGCTGCTGCCCGAGGGCGTCGAGGACGCCTACCCGCTGACGCAGAACCAGCTCGGCATGCAGATCGAGATGCTGTCCGCGGACGGCAGGCCCGCGTACCACATCGTGACGAGCCTGCGCGTGCGCGACGGGCGGCCCTTCGACGCGGCCGCGTTCCAGCGCGCCGTCGACGCGCTGGTCGCCCGCCACGACGTGCTGCGCACCAGCGTCGACCTCGACCGCTACTCGGTGCCCCTCCAGCTCGTGCACACCGACGCGGCGCTGCCCGTACGGGTCACCGACCTGACGCTGACGCCCCTGGAGGAGGCGGAGCACGCCCTGCGCGGCTACGCCGACGAGCTGTCGCGGTACGCCCTCGACCAGTACGCGGCACCGCTCCTGCGGATCGCCGTGCACACGCTCAACGACGGGAGCTGGCAGCTCACCACCGCCAACTCCCACGTGATCCTGGACGGGTGGAGCATCAACGGGCTGCTCGCCGAGGTCATGGAGACGTACCACGCGTACCTCGACGGCACCGAGCCCGCCCGCAGGGCCCCGGCGGTGCGGTTCGCCGACACGGTCGCGGCCGAGCTGGCCGCCCTGGACTCGCCGGACGACCGCGCGTTCTGGCAAGGCCGGGTCACCGACGCGGAGCGGTTCGGTGTCCCCGCCGCCCTGGCGGACCACGACGGCCGGGACGGTTCGGGCACGTACGCGCTCGACGTCGCGTTCGACGACATCGAGCAGGGGCTGCGCGACCTGGCCGCGCGGGCCAGGACGCCGTTCAAGAGCGTGCTGCTCGCCGCGCACCTGAAGGTGCTCTCCTCGCTCACCCACGAGGACCGGTTCCTGTCCGGCCTCACGCACCACGTGCGCCCGGAGGCGGTCGGCGCCGACCAGGTGCGGGGCATGTTCCTCAACGTGCTGCCCGTACGGTACGAGCGCTCCGCCCGCACCTGGGGCGAGCTGGTGACGCGCGTCTTCGCGGAGGAGCGGGCCGTGTGGGCGCACCGGCACTTCCCGATGCCGGCCCTCCAGCGCGAGTTCACCGACGGCGCCCGGCTCATCGAGGTCTACTTCAGCTACCAGGACTTCGACGCCGAGCACGCCGAGGGCGCGGGGGCGCTGGTGGACGACTCCGCCGCGTTCGGCTCCAGCTCCAACGAGTTCGGCCTCTCCGTCTCGACCGCCCGGGGCCGCCTGAAGCTGCGCTGTGCGCCGCGCACGGTGTCCCGGGCCCACGCGGAGCGGCTGGCGGGGATGTACCGCCAGGTCCTGGAGGCCATGGCCACCCAGGGCGTGGACGGCTCGGCCGACCTGGTGCCGTTGCCTTCCGGTGAGGCCGAGCGCCTGACCCGCTGGGGCACCGGCGCACCCGCCACCGGCGGTGACCGGCCCACCCCGGCCCTCATCGCCGAGCAGGCCGCCCGCACCCCGCAGGCGGTGGCCGTCACCGGCGACGGCTTCCAGCTCACCTACGCCGAACTCGACACCCGCGCCAACCAGATCGCCCACCACCTGACCGCCCAGGGCATCACCACCGGCTCCCTCGTCGGCGTCCTCCTGGACCGCGGCCCGGACCTGCACGCCACCCTCCTCGGCGTGTGGAAGACAGGCGCCGCCTACATCCCCATCGACCCCGACTTCCCCGCCGCCCGCATCCACGCCATGCTCGGCGACGCCCAAGCCACCGCCGCCCTCACCACCAGCGGTTACGCGGACCGGATTCCTTCCGGTGTGCACGTCATCGACCTGGCCGGTGAGGCCGCGCGGATCGCCGAGCAGCCGTCACAGGCGCCCGGCACCACGCCGGACCCGGAGGACCTGGCGTACGTCATCTACACCTCCGGCTCCACCGGCAGGCCCAAGGGCGTCGCCGTCACCCACCGAGGCCTCGCCAACCACCTCACCTGGGCCCGTGACCGACTCACCACCGCCGGAACCGGAGGCGGCGCGGTCTTCTCCTCCATCGCCTTCGACCTCGTCGTCCCCAACGTCTGGGCACCCCTCCTGACCGGACAGCGCGTCCACCTCCTGCCCCAGGACCTCGACCTGTCCGAACTGGGTGAACGGCTCGTCGCGGCGGGCCCGTTCAGCTTCCTCAAGCTGACCCCGGGCCACCTGGACATCCTGTCCGGGCAGCTCAGCCCCACCCAGGCGGCCGAACTCGCCGGGGTGGTCGTGGTCGCGGGCGAGGCCCTGCCCGGCGCGCTCGCCGCCCACTGGATCCAACTCCTGGGCGCAGAGCGGCTGATCAACGAGTACGGGCCCACCGAAGCCTCCGTCGGCACCAGCATCCACCCCGTGCCCGCCGACCCCGGCCCCGGCATCGTCCCCATCGGCGCACCCCTGCCCGGCCTGACCATGCACATCCTCGACCAGCGCATGCACCCCGTACCCCTCGGCACCATCGGCGAGCTCTACGTCGGCGGCACCGGCGTCGCCCGCGGCTACCTCAACCGCCCCGACCTCACCGCCGAACGCTTCCTGCCCGACCCCGAAACCCCCGGCGCACGCCTCTACCGCACCGGCGACCTCGCCCGCTGGACCACCCACGGCACCGTCGAATTCCTCGGCCGCACCGACCACCAAGTCAAGATCCGCGGCTACCGCATCGAAACCGGCGACATCGAAACCACCCTCCTCACCCACCCCGGCGTACGGGAGGCCGTCGTCCTGGGGCACGAGCACGCCCCGGGGGACACGCGCCTCGCCGCCTACGTGGTGGCCCCGGCGGGGACGGCCGCGCCCACCCCGGCCGAGCTGGCCGCGCACTGCGGGCGCGACCTGCCCGAGTACATGGTCCCGGCCGCCTTCACGGTGCTCGACGCGCTGCCGCTGAACGCCAACGGCAAGGTCGACCGGCGCGCGCTGCCCGACCCGTCGCAGGCCGTCGCCGAGGCGGAGTTCACCGCCCCGGTGACGGAGACGGAGATCCGGCTCGCGGCCGTCTGGGAGCGGGTCCTCGGGGTGGAGCGGGTCGGCCGGCACGACAGCTTCTTCGCGCGGGGCGGCCACTCCATCCTGGTGATCAAGGTGGTCGCCGCGGCCCAGCAGGAGAAGCTGCCGCTGTCGCTGTTCATGCTCTACCAGCACGAGACCCTCGCCGATCTCGCGGCGGCCGTCGACGCGGCCGTGGCCGCCGAGCAGGCCGCCGAGCGCGAGCGGGCCGCCGCCGAGGCCGCCGAGAAGGCCCGGGCGGCGAACCCGCGCGGCGGCGGCCGCCTCGGCGGGACCCTGGCCGTGCCCGACGCCGACGAGGTGCGCCGCGCCATGGAGCGGTGCCGCGTCCCGGGCGTCGGCCTGGCCCTGCTGCACGGCGGCGAGCTGGTGGCCGTCGAGGCGTACGGCGCGGCGGCCGACGGCGTCCCGCTGACCGCGGCGACGCCGTTCCAGACCGGGTCGCTGAGCAAGCACGTCACGGCCCTCGGCGTGCTGCGCCTGGCCGACGACGGCGTGCTCGACCTGGACGCGGACGTCAACACGTACCTGACGTCCTGGCGGGTGCCGGGCGGCGCGGGCGAGGAGCCCGTCACGCTGCGGCAGCTCCTCGGCCACCGCTCGGGCCTGTCGTCCACGCCGGGCGGCGGCCACCACCCGGCCGCGGCGGCGCCCGCCCTGCTCGACCTGCTGCGTGGCACCGCCGACCCGGACGTGCCGCCGGTGACCCGGGGCGCCGTCCCGGGCAGCGCCTTCCGCAAGGCCAACGCGCACTACGTGGTCGTGCAGCAGGTCCTCGAGGACGCCACGGGCGAGCCGTTCGCCGCGCTGATGCGGCGCCTGGTGCTCGACCCGCTGTCCATGCGGGACAGCAGCTTCGCGCAGGACTTCCCGGACCACGCCGGGCGGCCGGTCGCGCTCGGGCACGACGCCGAGGGCCGCGTGCTCGACGGCGGCTGGCGCGTGCGGCCCGACGCGGCGGCGGCCGGGCTGTGGTCGACGGCCGCCGACCTCGCCAAGGTGGCCCTGGAGGTGCGGCGTTCGGCGCTCGGCAGGCCGCTCGCGCTGCTGCGCCGGGAGACCGCGGCGCAGTTGCTGGCGCCCGCGCCGGACAGCCTGTACGGGCTCGGCACCGTCGTCGACGTCACCGGCTCCGACACGGAGTTCGGGCACGGCGGCACCCCGGCGGGCTACCACGGCGTCTCGCTGACCGCGCTGCGGTCGGGCACCGGGCTCGTCGTGCTGACCAACGCGGACGCGGGCGAGCAGGTGGTCAAGGCCGTCGCGGCGGCCGCCCAGACCGACTGACCGCGCCCGCAGGCCCGGCCGACCGGCCCCCTCCGGTCGGCCGGGCCGCGCTGCGTGGGCCGCGCGCGGCCCCCCGTACCCGTCGCCGGGCCCACCCGAGAAGCACCCGGACAGCGACCGGCAAGCCCCCGGAAGCACCCCACCAGCCCCCGATCAGCCCCCGACCAGCCCCCGAGAAGCAAGAGAGCCAGGAGCCCACGTGCCTTCGACCACACCCTCGCCCCCACCGGCCGCGACCGGGACGGAGCCCGTCCCCCCGCTGCGCCGCAACCGGGACTTCAGGCTGATGTGGACCGGCGCCGGAGCCTCCCTCTTCGGCACGCGCGTCGCCGCCACCGCCTACCCGCTGCTCATGCTGTGGAGCGGCGGGTCCCCGGCCCAGGCCGGACTCGTGGGGTTCGCCGCGCTGCTGCCGCAGCTCCTCCTGCTGCTGCCCGCCGGGGTCCTGGTGGACCGCTGGGACCGGCGCCGGGTGATGCTCGGGTGCGACCTGGTCGGCCTGGTCAGCATGGCCAGCCTCGTGGTGGCGCTGGCCGGCGGGCGGCTGTGGGTGCACCACGTGATGGCGGCCGCCTTCCTGGAGGGCGCCGCCGTCATCCTCTACCGGCTGGCGGAGCGGGCCGCCGTACGCCACGTCGTGCACCCCAGCCACCTGTCGGCGGCGCTCGCGCAGAACGAGGCGCGCGGGCGGGCCGCGGGGCTGCTGGGCCAGCCCCTCGGCTCGGTCCTTTTCACGGCCTTCCGGTGGCTGCCGTTCGGGGTCGCCGCGCTCACCCACCTGGTGGCGCTGCTCACCCTGTCCGCGATCCGCAAGGACTTCCAGGACACCGACAGGCCGGCGCCGCGCGCCCTGCGCACCGAGATCGCCGAGGGCGTCGCCTGGGTGTGGCGGCAGCGGTTCATGCGCGCCGCGATCCTCCTGGTCGGCGGCAGCAACCTCGCCTTCCAGGTGCTCGCCCTCGCCCTCGTCCTGATCATCAAGGAGGGCGGCTACGAGCCGTACATGGTCGGCGTGCTCGGCCTGCTCGGCGGCGCGGGCGGCGTGCTCGGCGCGATGACGGCGCCGTGGTTCATGCGCCGCTTCCCCATCCAGGAGATCCTCGTCCTCGCCATGGCCCTGTGGGCGGCCCTCATGTGTGCGGTCGGCTTCGTCGGACACCCGGTGGCGCTCGGCGCGCTCGGCGCGGGCACCAGCGCGGCGGGCGCGCTGCTCAACGTCGCCGCGGGCGTGCACCAGGTGCAGGTCACCCCGGACGCGCTCCAAGGGCGGGTCAGCTCCGTGTTCACCCTCGTCGGCTCCGGCCTCAACTCCCTCGGCGCGCTCCTCGGCGGGGCGCTCCTGGCCGCCTTCGGCACCCGCACGACCGTCCTCGGGGTGTCCATCGGCATGACCGTCCTGACCGCCGTGGCGCTCTCCGCGCCCGTCATCAAACGGCCGCCGGAACAGCCCTGACCAGGCACGGAGCCCCCGCCGTCAGAAAAGCCTGACGGGGCCATAAAAAACTTCTGACAGGGCTGTCAGAGATCGTTGACAGCCCCTCGGGAGGGGCCGTAAGGTTTTTCTTACACGGAAGGGGGCGCGGTGATGAACGTGACCAACGTTCCCGCCCTCACGGGAAACGAGCTGCTCAAGGTCCTGGCGGCGCTGGCGAATCCGCACCGGATGCGCATCGTCGGAGCCCTCTCCGGCGGACGCAACTACGTCAGCAGACTCGCCCGCGACCTCGGCATGAGCCGCCCACTGCTCCACATGCACCTCCAGCGCCTCGAAGCGGTCGGCCTGGTGTCCGGCTCGCTGGAGGAGACCACGGGCGGACAGACGGTGAAGTACTACGAAGTGTCCCGGTTCGCACTGGACTTGACCCCGGAGAGCATCGCCGAAGCGACCCGGACCCTGACCGACCGGGCCGAGAGCGGACAAGGAAAAGAACGTGAGTGAGGTTGCCCCGATGTCCCCGACGTCCCCGACGCCTTCAGTGACCCTCGCCCAGGGCTGGGACAGCGACCCGGCAGGCACCCTCGCCGTCGGCGGCGTGTGCCTGCTCCTGATCGTGGTCGTCTGGCAGATAGCCGCCACCTGGCGGGCGCGGATGCTCGCCGCCCGCGAGGACCAGTACCGCGAGCTGGCGAAGAAGTACGCCCAGCTCCTGGAGGACAACGTCGAGATCCAGCGCCGCACCACCGACGAGCTGACGCAGGCCCGCAAGGCCGTCACGTCGATGGAGCGGATGATGCGCGAGATCGAGTGATCGCGTCATCGCGTCATCGCGTCATCGCGTCATCGCGTCATCGCGTGCTGAGTGATCCATTGATCGAGTGATCGCGTGGCACCGGCTCCCTGAGCCGTACGCGGACCGCGCGCCGGGCGGCAACCCGGACGCGCGGCCCCGCCGAGAAGCGCGCCGGAGCGCACGCGCCGTTGTCCCCACCACCCCGGCAAGGCCTAGGAACCGAAGGCCGGGGCGGTCGATGGCGCCTGCGTCGTAGGTCCGACACCTGAACGCACTCCACTGGCAGGAGACACTGTAATGCCCACCCTGGCACCCCCCACGCCGCCGCGGCGGGCGCGGCAACGCCGCGGTCCGCTCACCGAGCGCCTCGCCGGCTGGTCGGCCCGCAACGCCAAGAAGACCATCGGCGGCTGGCTCCTCCTCGTCGTCCTCGCCGTCCTCGCGGGCGGTGCCGCCGGCAGCGGCGCGAAGACCTCCGACGCGGGCGAGTCCGGCCGCGCCCAGCAGGTGCTGCGCGAGCAGCGGACCGACGAGTCCTACCGCGAGAACGTGCTGATCGAGGCGGTGGACCGGGACCGGAAGTTCACCGGCAGCCGCGGTCTCGAGGCCGCCGCGCAGGACGTGGCCGCGGCGCTGCGCGGGGCGAAGGGCGCCGCCACGGACGTCGCCTCGCCGCTGGACGGCGCCGCCGCGGCGAAGGAGCTCGTCTCCAAGGACGGCCGCTCCGGGCTCGTCACCTTCACCGTCCCCGGCCCGGCGGCCAAGGCCGACGCCCGGCTCGCCGAGGTCACCGCCCAGGTCGAGCGGGTCAAGAAGGCGCACCCCGGGGTGCGCGTCGCCATGGCCGGTGACCTGTCCCTGACGAAGGCCGTCAACAAGGCCGCCGACGAGGACCTGGCCCGGGCCGAGACGCTGTCCCTGCCGGTGACGCTGGTCATCCTGGTGCTCGTGTTCGGCGCCCTGGTGGCCGCGGCCGTGCCGGTGCTCCTCGCCGCGACCGCGACCCTCGCCGCGCTGGGCCTGCTCGGCCTGGTCGGCACGGTCATCCCCGCCAACAGCACCGTCTCCTCCGTCGTCCTGCTCATCGGCATGGCGGTCGGCGTCGACTACTCGCTGTTCTACCTGCGCCGCGAGCGCGAGGAGCGGGCCGCGGGCAAGCTGCCCCGCGAGGCGCTGCGGATCAGCGCCCGCACCTCGGGTCACGCCGTGGTCGTCTCCGGCATCACGGTCATGCTGTCCATGGCGGGCCTGTTCCTCACCGGCGTCGACGTCTTCAACGGCATGGCGGTCGGCACCATCCTGGTCGTCGGGCTCGCCAACCTCGGCTCCGTCACGGTCCTGCCCGCCTCGCTCGCGCTGCTCGGCCGCCGGGTCGACGCGCTGCGGGTGCCGTTCCTGGGCCGCGCCCGCACCGCCGCCGGCTCCTCCCGGGCCTGGACGGCGACCGCCCGGGCCGTCGTCCGCCGCCCCCTGGTGCTCGGCGGCGCCGCCCTGCTCGCCCTGGCCGCCCTCGCCGTGCCGGCGCTGGACATGAAGCTCAGCCAGCCCGGCCAGATCGACTCGCTGCCGCGCAGCATCGCGGCCGTCGACGCGGGCGTCCGCCTCCAGGAGGCCTTCCCCGGCGGGCCCTCCCCCGCCCAGGTCGTCGTCTGGGGCGAGGGCGCCACCGGCCCCGCCGCCGAGAAGGCCGTCCGGGCGCTGCGGGCCGAGGCGGCGAAGAGCGACCTGCTCGGCGAGCCCGTCACCGCGCAGCGCGTCGGCGACGTGCTCAGCGTCAAGGTCCCGCTCGCGGGCAGCGGCACCGACGCGACCTCCACCGAGGCCCTGAAGAGCCTGCGCGAGAAGGCGCTGCCCGCCGCGTTCGCCGGGGCCGGGTCGCTGCACTACGCCGTCACCGGCCAGACCGCGGGCCTGCACGACTTCGCCGAGGTCCTCGACGGCCGCACCCCCTGGGTCATCGGCTTCGTCCTCGCCCTCGCCCTGGTGATCCTCATCGCCGCGTTCCGCGCGCCGCTCGTCGCCGTGGTCTCCGTCCTGCTCAACCTGCTGTCGATCGGCGCCGCCTACGGGGTCGTCGTCCTCGGCTTCCAGAACGGCGGGCTCGCCGGGCCGCTCGGCTTCGACTCCTTCGGCGGCGTCGTCAACTGGCTGCCGCTGTTCATGTTCGTGATCCTGTTCGGCCTGAGCATGGACTACCACGTGTTCATCCTCAGCCGCATCCGCGAGCGCTGGCTGCGCGGCGACAGCGCCAAGCAGGCCGTGGTCGACGGCGTCGGCAGCAGCGCGGGCGTCATCACCAGCGCCGCCGTGGTGATGATCGCGGTGTTCGCGCTCTTCGCGACGCTCTCCGGCATCGACTACAAGATGCTCGGCGTGGGCATGGCCGCCGCCATCGCCATCGACGCCACGCTCGTGCGCGGCGTCCTCTTCCCCGCCGCGCTCGCCCTCCTCGGCGAGCGGGCCTGGGGCACGCGCCCCGCCCCGGCGGACGACGACACCGACGCCGCCACCGCGTCCGAGGACCCCGAGGCCACCGAGACCTCCCAGGCCCCCGAGACCCCCGAGTCGACCACCCCCACCGAGGCCGCCGAGCGGACTCCCGCACTGACGAGGAATGCCTGATCATGAAGCGCATGCACCAGAACAGCGCAGCCCGCGCCAGGAAGTTCACCGCGGCCGCCCTCACCGTCTCCGCCGCCGCGCTCGCCCTCACGGCGTGCGACCCCACCGGCGAGGAGAAGAAGACCAGCAGCACCTCGTACGAGATCACCGAGAAGGCCACCGCCCTGGAGGTCAGCACCAAGGGCGGCAACATCACCGTCACCACCACCGACGGCACCGCCGTCAAGGTCACCGAGACGCTCCGGTACACCGACGGCAAGCCGAAGACCAGCCACTCCGTGACCGGCGGCACCGTCGACCTGACCGACGGCGGCTGCGAGTCCGGCGACTGCTCGGTCGACTACCGCCTGGAGATACCCCGCTCCCTGACGGTGACCGCCGAGACCGACGGCGGCGACGTCGAGGGCGAGGGCCTCGCGGCCGACGTCACCGCCAAGTCCGCGGGCGGCGACATCAGCCTGGCCTTCACCGCCAAGCCCGGGAGGGTCCAGGCCGACACCGCCGGCGGCAACGTCGAGGTGAAGGTGCCCGGTGGCACGTACGCGGTGGACGCGAGCACCGCCGGCGGCGAGCGCAAGGTCGGCGTGACCCACGACAAGTCCGCGCGCAACAAGATCACGGCGCGCAGCGAGGGCGGCGACGTGACGGTCACCGCCAGCTGACGCACCTGGGGCACGCCGCGCTCCCGGGTACCGCGGGCCCTTCCCGGCCGCCGCGGGTCCTTCCCCGGCCGCCGCGGGCCACGCCCCGGCGCACTGAAAAAATATAGGCCCGGCAGGCACAGTACGGTCCCGGACGGATCCTTTCCGTCCGGGACTTCGCCGTTCTCGGCCCCGAGCAAAGGGTTCCACGCTCATGACTGTTGCCAACGCCGCCGCGGGCGCGGCCTGGTTCCGGGTGTTCAAGGCCCGGCCCGCCGCGCGCCTGCGCCTGATCTGCTTCCCGCACGCGGGCGGGGCCGCCAGCGCCTTCCACGAGCTGGCCGGGCACCTCCCGGACACCGTCGAGGTGGCGGCCGTGCAGTACCCGGGCCGCCAGGACCGCTTCACCGAGCCGGTGCCCGACACCCTGGACGAGCTGGCCGCCGAGCTGGCCGGGGCGGTCGCCGCGACCCTGGACCGGCCCACGGCGTTCTTCGGCCACAGCATGGGCGCCACCGTCGCCTTCGAGGTGGCCCGGAAACTGCGCGCGAGCCATCCCGGCGCGCCCGTCAGGCTGTTCGCCTCGGCGCGCAAGGCCCCGCACGTCGACACCCGCCGGGCGCTGACCTTCGCCGACGACGAGGCCGTCATGGACTACATCCGCGCCCTCGGCGGGGCCGGGGCCCGGCTCCTCGACGAGCCAGAGCTGCGCGAGCTGGTGCTGCCGGTGCTGCGCGCCGACTTCCGGCTCATCGCCGGGCACACCCACACGCCCGGCGCGCCGCTCGCCTGCCCCGTGACCGTGGTCATCGGCGACGAGGACGCGTCCTGCACGCCCGCGGACGCGCGTGAGTGGGCGCGGCACACCGTCGCGGGCCAGGACACGCACGCGCTGCCCGGCGGCCACTTCTACCTGGAGACCGCGGCCCGGCAGCTCGCCGACTTCCTCGTCGCGCGCCTCGACGCCGACGTGCCGGGCGCGGCCCCGGCGGCCGCGTCCCACGCCCCGGCCGGGGGCGGCCGATGAGCACCACGGCGACCAGCCCGTTCGACGACCCCGACGCCACCTACCTGGTCCTCGTCAACGCGGAGGACCAGCACTCCCTGTGGCCCGCCGCGATCGCCGTACCGGAGGGCTGGACCACCGTCCTCGCGGACGCCGACCGGGCCACGTGCGCCGCGTACGTCGAGGAGCACTGGACGGACCTGCGGCCCCGCTCCGCGCGGGTGTCCCCGGCGGGCTGAACCGCCGCCGCCACCCGGCCGCACCGCCACCCGGCCGCACCGCCGCCGGACCGCGCCCCGGCGGGCAGCCGCCCGCCACCCACCGCCGAGCCACCCACCGCCGAGCCACTCACCAGGGGAAGAAGCACCTTGTCCGAAGCAGCGTCCTTCACCCGACTCCCGCTGTCCGCGGCGCAGACCGGCATCTGGTTCGCCCACGGGCTCGACCGGACCGGGCACGCCTACACCATCTCCGAGTACCTGGACATCCAGGGCCCCGTGGACCCCGCGCTCTTCGAAGCGGCGTGGCACCGGCTCATGGCCGACACGGACGCCCTGCGGGTGCACAAGGTGGTGCAGGACCCGGACGGCTCGCTGTGGCAGTGCGTGGGCGAGGAGCCCACCGCCCCGCTCCTGCACCGGGACCTGAGCGGGTGCGCCGACCCCGAGGCCGAGGCCCTGGCCTGGATCCACCAGGACCTGGAGCGCCCCATCGACCTGGCCGTGGGCGGGCTCGGCGCGTTCGCGCTGCTGCGTCTCGCGCCCGACCGGTACTTCTACTACGCGCGCATGCACCACATCGCCATGGACGGCTACGGCGGCTCCCTGGTCTCGCGGAAGATCGCCGCGGAGTACACGGCCCTGGCCGGGGGCGCCCCCGCCGAGGACGGCGTCGGGCCGTTCCTGCCGCTGGCCCGGCTGCTCGACGTGGACGCGGAGTACCGCGCGAGCGAGAAGGCCGCCGCGGACCGGGAGTTCTGGCGGGAGCGGCTGCGCGACGCGGCCGAGCCGGTGCGCCTGAGCGACACCATGGCGACCGGCGCGCCGGTGCCCGCCGACCCCGGGGCGGTGTACGTGCGCCGCACGGCGCAGCTCCCGCCGGAGTTCACCGGCCTGCTCGCCGCGCGGGCCCGCGAGCACCGCACGCGCTGGCCGCTGCTGCTGATCGCGGTCACCGCGGCCTTCCTGCACCGCGCCACCGGCCGCCGCGAGGTCGTGCTCGGCCTGCCGGTGACCGGCCGGACCACGCCGGAGCTGCGCTCCACGCCCATGCTCTGCTCGAACGTGGTGCCGCTGCACGTCACGGTGGAGCGCGGCGACAGCCTCGCCGACCTCACGCCCCGCGTGTCCCGGGAGGCCCGCGCCGCGCTGAAACACCAGCTCACCCGGTATGAGGACATCCGCCGCGACCTCGGCCGCGGGGACGGCGAACTCGGCCTGGTGGGCCCGGTGGTGAACATCATGGCCTTCGACTACGAGCTGTCCTTCGGCGGCCACCGCGCGGTCACCCACAACCTCGGCCTCGGCCCCGTCGACGACCTGTCCGTCGCCGTGTACGACCGGGGTGACGGCAGCGGCCTGCGCGTCGACGTCGACGGCAACCCGGACCGCTACGCGGGCGCCGACCTCGAAGCCGTCCAGGAGCGCTTCCTGCACTTCCTGCGCCAGGTCGTGGACGCCCCCGACGTCCCGCTCGACAGCGTCGACCAGATGCCGGGCGAGGAGCTGCGGCGCGTCCTGCACGACTGGAACGACACCGCGCGCCCGCTGCCCGCCGCCGGGCTCACCGCGCTCTTCGAGGAGCGGGCCGCGCGCACCCCGGACGCGGTCGCGGTCACCGGCCCCGGCCGCGAGCTGACGTACGGCGAACTCAACGCCCACGCCAACGTCCTCGCGCACCGGCTGCGCGACCTGGGCGCCGGCCGGGAGACCCCGGTCGCGCTGCTCATGGAGCGCTCGGCGGCCGTCGTCGTCGCCGTCCTCGCCGTCCTGAAGACCGGTGGCGCCTACGTGCCGCTGCACCCGGCCTACCCGCCGGAGCGCCGCGCCTTCGTCCTCACCGACACCGGCGCCCCGCTGCTGCTCACCGACCGCCCCGCCGTCGAGGGCCTGCCCGACGGCGTCCGGCTGGTGCAGGTCCCCGGGGCGCTCCCGGAGCGGCCCGAGGACCCGGGCGACCCCGGACTCGCCGTGGACCCGGACCAGTTGGCGTACGTGATGTACACGTCGGGCTCCACGGGCACGCCGAAGGGCGTCGCCGTGCCGCAGCGCGAGGTGGCCGCCCTGGCCCTGGACAGCCGCTGGCGCGACGGCTCCCACGAGGCCGTCCTGATGCACGCGCCGCACGCCTTCGACGCCTCGACGTACGAGATGTTCGTACCGCTCCTGAACGGCGGCCGGGTCGTCGTGGCCCCCGCCGAGGTCACGCCCGAGTCGCTGCCCGCCCTGGTGCGCGACCACGGCGTCACGGCGGCGTTCCTGACGGTGGCCCTGTTCAACCTGGTCGCGGCGGAGAACCCGGCGGCCTTCACCGGCATGCGGGCCGTCCTCGCGGGCGGCGACGCCGTGTCCCCGGCCGCCCTGCGCCGGGTGCGCGAGCACTGCCCCGGCGTGCGGCTCGGCAACGGCTACGGCCCGACCGAGGCGACCACGTTCGCCACCGTCCACTGGCTGCCGGAGGGACCCGTCGCGGACGCTCAGCCGATCGGTGCGCCGCTGGACAACACGCAGGTGTTCGTCCTGGACGCGGCGCTGCGCCCGGTGCCCGTCGGCGTCACCGGCGAGCTGTACCTCGCGGGTGCGGGCCTGGCCCGCGGCTACCTCGACCGGCCCGGTCTGACGGCCGAGCGGTTCCTCCCCAGCCCGTACACCGCCCCGGGCACGCGCATGTACCGCACCGGCGACCTCGCCCGCTGGCGCCCCGACGGCACCCTC
>NZ_JASCXL010000092.1:0-37859 GCF_030010595.1 Streptomyces sp. CC224B
GCCGCGCGGGCCCGCCGGGGTGGCGGGCCCGCGCCCGCACCTGTTCAGGGGGACCCATGACGCTCTCGCCGGACCTCTCGGCGGCCGGAACGGCCGCCGGGGGCGCGCTCGCCGCCTATCTGCTCCTGGGCGAGCCCTGGCTGGGCCGCCGCATGTACGCGTCGCTCGCCCGCCGCCGGGACGCCCGGCCGGACGCGCTCGTCCGCTACTTCACGTTCTCGATCGTCTTCTGGTGGGCGCTGGCCGCGGTGGCGGCCGCGGCGCTGCTGCTCTCTCCGGGCGCCTCGGCCGCCGACTTCGGTCTGGCGCCGCCCGACGACGCGGCGTACACCGTGCTGATGGTGCTGCTCTTCGGCGCCGTCGCCGTCGTGTCCGGGCGCCACTTCCACACGCTGGCCCGGCAGGGCAAGCACATCCCCGGCCGCGACGCCGTCGCGGCCATGCTGCCGCGCACCGCGGCCGAGCGGCGGCTCGCGGTGGCCGCCGCCGTGACCGACGGCGTCTGCGCCGAACTCGTGTACCGGGGGGTGCTCATCGCCCTCGGCGTCGGCGCCCTGGGCCTGCCGTTGTACGCGGCCGCCGCGCTGTCGGTGGGCGTCTACGCGCTCGCCGGGTGGTACCAGGGCGGCACCGGCGTCGCCGTCTTCGCCCTCTTCGGGACGCTGTTCACCGGCCTGTACCTGGCCTCCGGCAGCCTGCTCCTGCCCGTCGCCGTGCACGTCATGCTCTCGGTGCGCGACCTGACGCTCCCCGCGCCCGAACCGGCCGGCGCCCCGGGCGGGGCGGCGTGAGCGCGGACCGGCGGGCGAGCTGGTTCAAGGGCGTCCTCGACCTGCTGGTCCTCGCGGGCCTCACCGAGGGCGAGAGCTACGGCTACGAGATCGCCAAGCGGCTCGGCGCCGCCGGCTTCGGGCAGATCCGGGGCGGCACGCTGTACCCGGTGCTCAACCGCCTGGAGGAGGCGGGCCTCGTCGCCGCGGAGTTCCGGGCGGCGGAGAGGGGCCCGGGCCGGCGCTACTACACGCTGACCCCGGCCGGGCGGCGCGTGCTCGCCGAACAGGGCGGGCTGTGGCTGGCCTTCGACACGTCCGTGCGCGAGGTCCTCGGAAGGGCGGGAGTGCGATGAGCGGTACCGATGCTTTCGGCGGAGAGCCCGGAGCACCCGGAGCACCCGGGGCACGCGAGGCGCACGGAGCACCCGAGGCGCACGGGGCGTACCTGCGGCGCCTGGAGGCGCGGCTGCGGGAGCTGGGGCTGCCCGCGGAGCGCGTCCGGGTCACCGTCGCCGACCTGGCCGCGTACCTCGGCGAGTGCGGGGCGGACCCGGAGGACGAGTTCGGCCCGGTCGAGGACTTCGCGCGGCGGCTCGCCCCCGGCGGCGCGGAGCCGGTGCCGCCCGGGGCGGGCGTCGAGACCTGGCGGTGGACCGCCGGGGCACCCGTCGACGAGGAGCTGCTCGGGCGGTTCGGCGACGAGGGCTGGGAGGTCGAGCGGGTCGACGCCCTCGGGCGGTTCGTGTGCCGGCGCAGCCGGGAGCGGGCGCAGCGGTGGGAGTACCGGCGCGAGCTGGTCTCCCGGGGGCGCGAGGGCCTCGACGAGCGGCTCGCGCGCGACGGGTGGGAGGCGTGCGGGAACTGGGCGGTGTACGCGTGGTTCAAACGGCCGCGGGCGGCCAGCGACGGGCCCGCGGCCGAGCTGGGCGGCGTGCCCGCCGTGCCGGTCCGGCGGGTCTACTTCAGCCGCCGCTTCTACGCCCTGTGCGCGGCGGTCGCCGGGGCGGTGCTCGTGGCCGGGGCCACGGTGTCCCTGCGCGACGGCGACCCCCTCAGCGGCCTCGGCCTCGTCACCGGCCTGGCGGTCGGCGCGCTGCTCCCGCTGGGGGCGGCCACGGCGCTGAGCCGACGGCGCTGAACGCGGACGCGGGCCCCACGAAGGCGGGGCCCGCGGCAGCGGAGCGGGGGAGGCCCGGGTGCGTGCGTCAGCGAAGCGCGGCGCGCATCATGCTGGCGGCGATCGGTGCCGCGAGACCGTTCCCGCTGACCTCCGACCGCGCGGCGCCCGACGACTCCACGATGACCGCCACGGCGACCTCCTTGCCGTCGTCCCCCTTGGCGAAGGACGTGAACCAGGCGTACGGCGTCTTGCTGTTGTTCTCGCCGTGCTGGGCGGTGCCGGTCTTGCCGCCCACCGTCGCCCCGTCGATCCGCGCGTTCGTCCCCGTGCCCTTCTCGACGACCGTGCGCATCGCGGACTGGAGCTGCTCGGCCGTGCTCTCGCTCACCACGCGCTGCGCGTCCGCGTCGCCGTCGTAGTCCCGCAGGACGTCGCCGTCGGAGTCGGTGGTCTTCGCGACCATGTGCGGGGACTTCAGCTCGCCGCCGTTGGCGAGGGCCGCCGACACCATGGCGATCTGCAGCGGCGTCGCGGTCACGTCGAACTGGCCGATGCCGGTCAGGCCGGTGCTCGACTTGTCCATGTCCTTGGGGTACACGCTGGTGCCCGCGCGCACCGGCACGTCCAGCTTCTCCGCGTTGAAGCCGAACTTCTCCGCCTGCGCCCGCAGCTTGTCCTCGCCGAGGTCGACGGCGAGCTTGGTGAAGACGTTGTTGCACGACCACTGGAGCGCCGCGCGCAGCGAGGCGTTCTCGCAGGGCGCGGACTTGATGTCGTTCGGGATGGACGTCCGCGTGCCGGGCAGCGTGTACGGGTCGGGGCTGTCGGTCCTCTCGTCCACCGACCCGTAGAGGCCGTCCTCCAGGGCCGCCGCCGCGACGACGAGCTTGAACGTCGAGCCGGGCGGCAGCGGCTGCCGCAGCGCCCGGTTCACCATCGGCTTGTCCGCGTTCTCGGTGTCCTTGGTGAGCCTCTTCCACGCCTCGCCGTCCGCGGAACCGCTGATCGACGACGGGTCGTACGACGGCGTGGACACCATCCCGAGGATCCTGCCGGTCTTCGGGTCGATGGCGACGGCGGCGCCCTTCTTGTCGCCGAGCGCCTTGTACCCGGCCTTCTGCACGGCCGGGTCGATGGTGGTGATGACGTCACCGGGGTCGGCGCGCTTGTTGGTGAGCGTGTCGAGGGGGCTCTTCAGCCGGGTCTCGCTGCCGTCGAGCAGGTCCTTGTAGATGCCCTCGAGCTGCGTGGCGCCGTACACCTGCGAGCTGTAGCCGGTGACGGCCGCGTACAGCGGGCCGTTCTTGTACGTGCGCTTGTACGCCAGGTCGCCGCCCGACGTGCGCCGGGAGCCGGTGACGGCGTCCCCGGCCACGATGATGTCGCCCAGCGGCTCCGCGTACGTCTTGATCGCGTTGCGCCGGTTCATGGTCTCGTCCGCGAGCGCCTTCGCGTCGTGGAACTGCAGCCAGGTGGCCCGCACGAGGAGGGCGAGCACCAGGAGCAGCGCGAAGACCGAGGCGTGCCTGATCGTCTTGTTCATCTCCCGGAAGGACGGGAACAGCCGGGCGAATCGTTCCCGCCCCGGCCAGATGTGTCCGGTTTCTCAGGCAACGCTCATCCTGGAGCCCCCTTGGAGCCCCCTCCGGAGCCCCCGCCGCCGGGCCGTCTCACGAGGTCTTCATGAAGCCCGCCTCGTACGCCGCGATCACCGCCTGGGTGCGGTCGCGCGCGCCGGTCTTCGCGAGCACGGCGGCCACGTGCGTCTTCACCGTGGCCGCGCCCACCTCCATGCGCGCGGCGATCTCCGCGTTGGTCAGCCCGGCCGCCATGAGGCGCAGCACCTCGCGCTCCCGGCCGGTGAGCCGGGCCACCCAGGGTGCCTGCGGGGTCGCCGCGGCCCGCGCGTGCTCGGCGGCGAGGGCGCGTACGGCCGCCGGGAACAGCAGCGAGTCGCTGCGCGCGACCAGGCGCACCGCCTGCACCAGGGCGTCGGCGTCGGCCCGCTTGAGCAGGAAGCCGGACGCCCCGGCGCGCAGCGCCTCGTAGACGTACGCGTCGTTCTCGAAGGTGGTGACGACGACGATGCGCGGCGGGTCCGGCTGCGTGCGCAGGATCTGCTCGGTGGCGCGGATGCCGTCGACCTCGGGCATGCGCACGTCCATCAGGACCACGTCGGGCCGCAGCTCGCGGACCACCGACACCGCCTCGGCGCCGGTCGCCGCCTCGCCGACGACCTCCAGGTCCGGCTCGGCACTGAGGATGGCGCGCAGCGCGGTCCGCACCATGCGCTCGTCGTCGGCGAGCACGATGCGCAGCGGCGTCTCGGTCATGGGCTGGTCCTTCGGGTTGGGGTCGGTTCCGCGGGCGCCGGGGCGGATCCGCGTACGGGGTGAGGGCTCGGGCACCCTCCGGCGGGGGCCGTCACGCGGGCGGCTCCAGGGGCAGGCGGACGCGCAGCCGCCACACCCCGCCGGCGGGTCCGGACGCGGTGGTGCCGCCGAGGAGCCGGGCGCGGTCGGCGACGCCGCGCAGGCCGTGGCCGCCGCCGGGCCGGGCGGGCGCGGCGGCGGCCACGGCGGCGGGCGGCAGCGGGTTCTCCGCGACGAGGTCGAGGCCGGAGGCGTCGCGTGTGATCCGCAGCGTCACGGCGGTGCCGGGTCCGGCGTGGCGCAGGGCGTTGCTGAGCGCTTCCTGCACGATGCGGTACGCCTCGCGGGACACCAGCGGCGGCAGCGCGTCGGCGCCCCCGGGCCCGAGCTCCACGGCGGCCCTGACGCGCAGCCCGCCCGCCCGGGTGCGGCGCAGCAGGCCGTCCAGGTCGGCGGCGAGGGTGGGCGCCGGGGCCGTCGAGGCCCGCTGGTCGCCCTCGCGCAGGACGCCCAGGACGGCGTCGAGCTCGCTCACGGTGCGCCGGGTGGTGTCCTCGATGGCGGCGAGCGCCTCGCGGACGAACTCCGGGTCGTGGTCGAGGACGCGGCGCGCGGCGCTCGCCTGGAGCGTGACGGCGCTCAGCGCGTGCCCGACGGAGTCGTGCAGCTCGCGGGCCAGGCGGTTGCGCACGGCCAGGTCGGCGGCGCGCTGCTCGGCGGCGGCGAGCCGGTCGGCGGGCGTCGGGCCGAGCAGCCGCGGGGCGGCGCCCGCCAGCAGCGCCCCGGACGCGGCCACGCACCCGGCGAGCCCGAGCAGGGACGCGGCGCCCGCGACCGGCGCGGCCACCAGGGTCCAGGGCCTCCGCAGCGCGCCGGGCAGCCCCAGCCAGGAGTCCTGGAGACCCACGAACACCGGCAGCGCGATCAGGAAGAACGCGAACGGTACGAGCGCGAGCGTCATCCCGCTGATGATCCCGCCGCAGCCGAGGTGCAGCGTGAACCAGGCGGCCGTGCGCCCCCGTTCCCGGCGCGTGCGCGGCGGCCCGTCGGCCAGCGCCTCGTCCGGCACCGCGCACAGCGCCCGCACCGCGGCCACCGACATGGGCCGGGTCAGCGGGAACAGCGCGGTGACCGCGGCCAGCGGCAACCCGAGTGCGAAGGCGAGGAGTTGGGAGGAGAAGGAGCCGAACAGGGTGGTCTCGTCGAGCAGCGGCCCCGAGGCGATGGACCCCACGAAGACGTACGGCATGGCGAGCGCGCCGCCGAGGATCAGATGGATCCACCGCCGCCGCGTCCGCCGCCCGAACAGGAGCGGGCCGAACCGTCTCACGCGGCCCCCTCGCCGGGCGCGCGCCCACCCGTGCCCGCCCGCTCCTTGAGGACGTGCACGCCGACGGCGGCCACCAGCGCTCCGATGATCATCTGCACAGCGTAGGACAGGGCCATCGCCGCCGTCGGCTGCTCGGCCACGTCCGCCGCCGCGCCGAACGACGCCGCGAACTGCCAGGCGCCCCAGCACCCGACCGCGCCCGACCCCACCCAGACCAGCGCGAGAGGCACCTTCACCGCGAGCGCGGGCCCCCACCGGAAGGCGAGCGTCAGCCCGCCCGCGGCGGCCGCGGCGAGGTACCCGGCCTCCAGCGTCCGCAGCACCGCGAAGTCGGCCGTGTACGCCGTGGCCTGCGCCTCGTTCAGGCCCAGGGCCGAACCGCCCGCCCACAGCAGCCGCAGGGTCACCGGGTACAGCGCGAGGACGGCCGCCGCGACGGCGCAGGCCCGCGCGGCCCGGCCGGGACGCGGCGCGGGCAGGTCCGCCACCCGCCCCCGCCACACGTGCCGCCACCGGTCACGCGCGTACAGCAGGAAGAGCAGGCCCAGGCTGATCCCCTGGAGGATGAACCCGCCGTACACCACACCGAACACCCACCCGTGGAGGAACGCCCCGCCGTCCCCGCCGTCGTGCCCCGCCACGGACCCGCCCAGCGCGCGCACCGCGAGCTGCGCCGGGTACCCGGCCATGATCGGCGTGAGCAGCCCGGTGGCCGCCCACATCGGCAGGACCAGCAGCCAGGCCGGGGCGCGGCGGCCCCAGGCCTGGGTGAGCAGCAGCGCGAGGACGATCACGGCCGCGTCCATGAGCACGGTCACGGTGTTGGCGACGACCATCACGCCCCGGTGGTCCAGGAGCGAGCTGCCCTCGGGGATGCCGACGCGGCTCCCGGCGATCCAGGCCAGCTTCAGGGACAGGTACGGCAGGCAGGAGGCGACGGCGACGGCGCGCAGGACGCGGCGGGGCCCGCTGGGGGAGGTGCGCGCGGGGAGGCCGGCCGGGGCGGGGACGAGTGCCTGAGTCATGCCCTCACGCTCCCGCGCGGCCGGGGCCCGGCACCTCCTGCGCGCTGACGAAGCGCCTCCGCCGCGCGGGGGAGGCGGCCCGCTGGGAGGAGGGAGGCCGGAGCCGCGGTGCGGCCGGGAGGCCGGAGTCGTCGCGTGACCGGGAGGTCAGGGCCGCCGTGGGCGGGGAGGCCCGGAGCCACCGTGTGGCCGGGAGACGGGAGCCATCGCGTGACCGGGAGGTCAGAGTCGTCGCGTGGCCAGGGTCAGCCGGTCGCGGGCGTCGAACAGCGCGTCCTTGACCGTCTGCTCGTGCGCGGGCGTCAGCCGCGCGACCGGCACGGAGCAACTGATGGCGTCCCGCGCGGGCGTGCGGTAGGGGATCGCCACGCCGAAGCAGCGCAGGCCCAGTGTGTTCTCCTCGCGGTCCACGGCGAAGCCCTGCTCGCGCACGGTGGCCAGCTCCTCGATGAGTCGCTCGCGGTCGGTGATCGTGTTCTCCGTCAGCGAGGGCAGCGTCTCCGGCAGCAGCTTGCGGACCTGCTCGTCGGTGTGGGTGGCGAGCAGCGCCTTGCCCAGCGAGGTGGAGTGGGCGGGCAGCCGGCGGCCCACGCGCGTGAAGGGGCGCAGGTAGTGCTGGGACTGCCGGGTCGCCAGGTACACCACGTTCGTGCCGTCGAGGCGGGCCAGGTGGATCGTCTCGGTGGTGTCGTCCGAGAGCCGGTCGAGGGTGGGCCGGGCGGCGGCGACGACCTCGTCGCCGTCGATGTACGAGGTGCCGACGAGCAGGGCACGCACCCCGATGCCGTACCGCGTGCCGGTCGCGTCCGTCTCGATCCAGCCCAGCTCGACGAGCGTGCGCAGCAGCATGTACAGGCTGGACTTGGGGTAGCCCAGGGCCTCCTGGACGTCGGCCAGGGAGTGCATCCCGGGGCGGCCCGCGAAGAACTCGAGGAGCTCCACCGTCCGCACCGCGGACTTGACCTGCGCGCCCCCGCCCGTCTCCGCAGCCGCCATCGCCCTTGACCCCTCACGTACGACGAGAAATAGTCTCCACTGTCCCGCTGGATTCACCATCAGAGACGGTGTTCAGCATATCGAACAGCCCTGGTGAATGGCAGCACGCGGCAGGCATCCATGTCAGGTCAATCTTGGACATCCTGGAGGAACCCCGGTGGCAGCAGCACCAGTCTGGAGCGTCGACCCCCGAACCGGGAAGCGGCGCGAACAGGTCGCCGTCGAAGCCACGGCCGAGGAGGTCGGGCGGGCCGTCACCGCCGCCCACGAGGCACGCGGCGCCCTCGCGGACCGGGGCACGCGCGCCGCCTTCCTGCGCACCGCCGCCGCCCTCCTGGAGGACGCCCGGGACGCCCTTGTGGAGGCCGCGGACGCGGAGACGGCCCTCGGCCCGGCGCGGCTGACCGGCGAACTCGCCCGCACCTGCTACCAGTTGCGCGCCTTCGCCGACATCGTCGACGAGGGCGCCTACCTCGGCGTCGTCATCGACCACCCCGACGACACCACCACGCCCCCCACCCCGGACCTGCGCCGCTACAAGGTCCCCCTCGGCGTCGTCGCCGTCTACTCCGCCTCCAACTTCCCCTTCGCGTTCTCCGTGCCCGGCGGCGACACCGCGAGCGCCCTCGCCGCCGGCTGCCCGGTCGTCGTCAAGGCCCACCCCGACCACCCCGCCACCTCCGAGCGCGCCGCGTCCGTACTGCGCCGCGCCGCCGCCGAGCACGGCATACCGGAGGCGGTCGTGGGCCTGGTGCACGGCTTCGACGCGGGGCTCGACCTGATCCGGCACCCGCTGGTGGCCGCCGCCGGGTTCACCGGCTCCGTCCGCGGCGGGCGGGCCCTCTTCGACGCCGCCGCCGCGCGCCCGGTGCCGATCCCCTTCCACGGCGAGCTGGGCTCCCTCAACCCGGTCGTCGTCACCGAGGCCGCCGCCGCCGAGCGCGCCGAGGAGATCGGCACCGGCCTGGCCGGCTCCATGACCCTCGGCGTCGGCCAGTTCTGCGTGAAGCCCGGCCTCGTCCTCGCCCCCGCCGGAGAGGGCGGCGACCGCCTGGTGACGTCCCTGGCCGAGGCCGTCGGCGCCACCGGGCCCGGGGTGCTCCTCGACCACCGCATGCGCGAGGCCTTCGTCGCCGGGGTCGCCGAGCGCGCCGGACTGCCGGACGTCGCCGCCCCCGTCACGCCAGGACCGGCCGACGCGCACACGGTGGCCGCGGGCTTCCTCACCGTCCCCGCCGCCCGCCTCACCGCCGAGGGCGCGCACGACCTGCTTTTGGAGGAGTGCTTCGGCCCGGTCACGGTCGTCGCCCGCTACGCCTCCCGCGAGGAGGTCACGGCCGTGCTCTCCCGGCTGCCGGGCAACCTCACGGCGACCGTGCAGCTCTCCGCGCGCGAGGCCGCGGGCGAGGACGGCGCCGCCGCTCTGCTCGCCGACGTCACCCCGCTCGCGGGCCGCGTCCTCGTCAACGGCTGGCCCACCGGCGTCGCCGTCGCCCCCGCCCAGCAGCACGGCGGCCCCTACCCGGCGACCACCTCCACCTCCACCTCCGTCGGCGGCACCGCCATCGAGCGCTGGCTGCGCCCCGTCGCGTACCAGAACACCCCCGAGGCGCTGCTCCCGCCGGAGCTGCACGACGCCAACCCCCTCGGACTGCCCCGCCGCTACGACGGCCGCCTGGAACACTGACGCCATGAACGCCACCGGCAGCCTCACCCTGCCCGAACTGCCCTTCCCGCTGCGGCCGTACGGCCCCGACGGCCACTGGTCGTACGACGACGGCGTCCTCACCGGCCGGGCGGGGCCCCGCCAGGACCGCTTCGTGCCGCCCACCGGCGAGGCCCTGGACCCGGCGTCCGACGCGCCCCGCCTGCTGGGCGCGCCCGAGGGCGACTTCCAGCTCGTCGCGCGCGTCACGCCCGGCTTCGCCGCCCCCTTCGACGCGGGCGTGCTCTACCTGCACGTCGGCGAGCGCGACTGGGCCAAGCTGTGCTTCGAGCGCTCCCCGGACCTGCCGACCATCTGCACCGTCGTCACCCGCGGCCGCTCCGACGACGCCAACGCCTTCGTCGTGGACGGCCCCGCCGCCTGGCTGCGGATCAGCCGCACGGGCGCCGCGTTCGCCTTCCACGCGTCGACGGACGGCGAGCACTGGACGTTCGTACGCGTCTTCCAGCTCGGCGACGCGCGGCAGGCGGGGGCCGCGCTCGTCGGCTTCCTCGCGCAGTCGCCGCGCGGGGAGGGGTGCGCGGTGGCGTTCGACCACATCGCCTACCGCCCCGCCTGGCCGAAGGACCTGCGCGACGGGTCCTAGCGCGGGTCGCGACCCCCGGCGCGGCACGGAGCACCCCGTACCGCGCCGGGGAATGGACCGGGGCCGTCCGGGGTTGCACCCCGGAGCGGAGGCCGGCTCCGTATCGTACGACCTGGAGAAGTGAGTCAGAATCATGCGCGTCGAGATCTGGAGCGACATCGCCTGCCCGTGGTGCTACGTGGGCAAGGCCCGCTTCGAGCGGGCCCTGGCGGACTTCCCGCACCGCGACGCCGTCGAGGTGGTGCACCGCTCCTTCGAGCTCGACCCGCACCGCGCCAAGGGCGACACCGCCCCCGTGCTCGCGATGCTCACCAAGAAGTACGGCATGACCGAGGCACAGGCCCAGGCCGCCGAGGACGGCGTCGGCGCGCAGGCGAACGCGGAGGGCCTCGCCTACCGCACCCGCGGCCGCGACCACGGCAACACCTTCGACATGCACCGCCTGCTGCACTTCGCCAAGGCTCAGGGCGCGGACCGGCAGGACGCGCTGATCGCCGCCCTGTACCGGGCCAACTTCGCCGAGGAGGCGTCCGTCTTCGACGACGAGGAGCGCCTCGTCGCCCTCGCCGCCGAGGCCGGCCTCGACCCCGACGCGGCCCGCGCGGTCCTCGCCGACCCCGCCGCCTACGCCGACGACGTCCGCGCCGACGAGCGGGAGGCCGCCGCGCTGGGCGCGAACGGCGTCCCCTTCTTCGTGCTCGACCGCGCGTTCGGCGTCTCCGGCGCCCAGCCCGTCGAGGTGTTCCAGCAGGCCCTGACGCGGGCGTGGGACAGCCGCGCGCCGCTGGCGGTCCTCGCCGACGGCAGCGGCGGCGGCACGGGCGCCGACGCCTGCGGCCCCGACGGCTGCGCGGTGCCGGGGGCCTGAGGCACCGCCTGCCAGGTGGGCCGGGGGCCTGAGGCGCCGCCTGCCAGGTGGGGCGGGGCGCCGCCGGGGCGACAACGCAGGGAGGCGCACCGGGGCGACGCGTAAGGAGTGCTGAAGGGTACTCGTCAGGCATCCGTGACCGTCGCCCCGGCCGCCGTCATGGACCGGCGGACCGGCGGGCGGCACAGTGATCCCATGGAGACTCCCGGACAGCGCCTCGACGAGACCCTCGTACGCTCGGAATTCGCTCCCCGGACCACCTATCTGAACAGCGCGAGCACCGGCCTGCTCCCGGCCCGCGCCGTGCGCGCGATGCACGAGGCGGCCCTCTCCGTGGCCGAGGGCCGCCCGCAGGACATGTTCGCGGACGTGGAGGAGGCCCGCGCCTCGTTCGCGCGGCTCGTCGGCGTCCCGGTGAGCCGGGTCGCGGCCGGCGCGTCGGTGGCCGTCTACAGCGGCCTGGTCGCCGCCGCGCTGCCGCCGGGCGCCGAAGTCCTCACCGCCGAGGGCGACTTCAGCTCCACGGTGAACCCCTTCCACGTCCGCGGGGACCTGAAGGTGCGCGCCGTGCCGCTGGAGCGGATCGCGGAGTCCGTGCGCCCCGGCACCGCCCTGGTCGCCGTCAGCGTCGCGCAGTCCGCGGACGGCAGGATCGTCGACCTCGCCGCGCTCCGGGAGGCGGCCCGCGCCCACGGGAGCCGCCTCTACCTCGACGCCTCGCAGGCGGCCGGCTGGCTGGACCTCGGCGACCACGTGGCCGCCGCGGACTTCGCGGCGGCCGTCGCGTTCAAGTGGCTCACCTGCCCGCGCGGCGTCGCCTTCTTCGTCGTCCCCGAGGAGGCCGACGACTTCGGCGGCGTCCGGCCGCTGCTCGCGGGCTGGGTCGCGGGGGAGCGCCCCTGGGACAGCTGCTACGGGCCGGTCGAGGAACTCGCCCACTCCGCGCGCCGGTTCGACGAGAGCCCGGCGCTGCTCGCGTACACGGGCGCGCGCCACGCGCTCGCCCTCGTCGAGGAGCTCGGCGTGCCCGCGATCGGCGCGCACGGCCCGGCCCTCGCGGACCGCTTCCGCGCGGGGCTCGCCCGCCTCGGCCACACGCCGGTGCCCGCGCCCGGGTCGCCCGTCGTGGCCGTGCCGGGGCTCGGCGCCCGGCAGCCGGAGCTGAGCGCGGCGGGCGTGGAGGTGTCCGACCGCGCGGGCTCGCTGCGGGCGGCCTTCCACTTCTACAACACCGAGGCCGACGTCGACCGGCTCCTGGACGCCCTCCCGCCGGCCCCGCGCTGAGGCCGTCGCGCCGAAGCCGCCCCGCTAAGGCCGCCGCCCCGCCTGCGGGCAGTCGGCGGTCTCCGTGCACAGGTTGGCCTCGACCCGGGACAGCAGCCGCCCGAGCTGGGCGCGCTCCTCCGGTTCGAGGCCCGCCAGCGTGTGCTGCTCCAGTTGGTTCCAGGCGCGCTCCACGGCCCGCATCAGGGCGCCGCTGTCCTCGGTGGGCTCGACGAGCACGGCCCGCCGGTCGGCGGGGTCGGGGCGGCGGCGCACATGGCCCGCCTGCTCCAGGCGCTGGAGCATCTTCGTGACCGTGGACGGGTCCAGGTCGACCATCCTGATGAGCTCCGACTGCCGTACGGCGCCCGCCTCCCACAGGTGCATCATCATCAGCTCCTGGCCGGGGTAGAGGCCGGCGTCCTTCAGGAGCTTGCCCGCGGCGGTGCGGTGCAGCCGCGCGACCCGGGGGATGGCGGCGCTGACGGGGCCGCCCGCGGCCGCGGACGGACAGACGGGCTCGGCCCGCTCGGTTTCGGCCTTCATGGCACAGCTCCTGGTCGCGGGGGCGGAGGTCGTCCCCAGATTACCTTGGTCGGCCAATGAATGCGCTACAGTGGCTCCCGGCGTTAATACTTGGCCGACCAATAATGGTGGCCAGGACCGGCTACGCACGCTTTGGAGCTGCCATGACCACCGCGTTCGACCCGATCGACCTCTCCGGCACCCCGCTCGCCAACCGCATCGCGCTGGCCCCCATGACCCGCAGCCGGGCCGGGGCCGGGGGCGTGCCGACCGACCTGACCGCCGAGTACTACGCCCAGCGCGCCTCCGCGGGCCTGCTCGTCACCGAGGGCGTCCAGCCGTCCCCGGTGGGCCAGGGCTACCCGGACACCCCGGGCCTGCACAGCGCCGAGCAGATCGCGGGCTGGCGCAAGGTCACCGACGCCGTCCACGCCCGGGGCGGCCGGATCTTCGCCCAGCTCATGCACACGGGCCGCGTCGGCCACCCGGTGCTCCTGCCCGACGGCCTCGTCCCGGTCGGCCCGTCGCCGATAGCCGCCGCGGGGCAGGTGTACACGCACGAGGGTCCGAAGGACTTCGTCACGCCGCGCGAGCTGACCGAAGCCGACATCCGGGCGACCGTCGGGGAGTTCGCCACCGCCGCGCGCAACGCCGTCGCGGCGGGCTTCGACGGGGTGGAGCTGCACGGCGCCAACGGCTACCTGATCCACCAGTTCCTCGCGCCGGGCTCCAACCGGCGTACGGACGCGTACGGCGGCTCGGTCGCCCACCGCATCCGCTTCGCCGTCGAGGTCGCCGAGGCGGTCGTCGCGGAGATCGGCGCGGCCCGCACCGGTATCCGCCTCTCGCCCGGCAACCCCCTCAACGACATCCACGAGCCCGACCCGGACGAGACCTACCTCGCCCTGGTCGAGAAGCTGGACGCGCTGGACCTCGCCTATCTGCACGTCATGGAGGTCGGCCCGATCCGCGAGCTGGTCACCGCGCTGCGCAAGGGGTTCCGCAACGCCTTCGTCCTCAACCCCGCCACCGAGGGACCGACCGGCCCCGAGGCCCTCGCGCTCGTCGAGGACGGCACCGCGGACATCGTCTCGTACGGGGCCCTGTTCCTCGCCAACCCGGACCTGCCCGCGCGGCTGCGGGCGGGCGGCCCGTTCAACGAGCCCGACCGCGCCACGTTCTACGGCGGCGACGCGAAGGGCTACACGGACTACCCGACGCTGTAGCCGGCTCCCCGAGGCAGCGCGAAGGCCCGGCGCCGCGGGGCGCCGGGCCTCGTCACTCGTCCGCTCGGCTCAGCCGGCCGGCGTGCGGTACGGCTCAGCCGATCGGCGTGAAGTCGCGTGCGCCGATGAACTCGGGCCGCCGGACCGGGGCCGCGAACGGCTCCACCGCCGTGTTCTCCACGCTGTTGAAGACGATGAAGACGTTCGAGCGCGGGTACGGGGTGATGTTGTCCCCGGAGCCGTGCATGGCGTTGCAGTCGAACCAGGTGGCCGAGCCCGCCTCGCCCGTGAACAGGCGGATGCCGTACTCGGAGGCGAGCTTGGTGAGCGCCTCGTCCGAGGGCGTGCCCGCGTCCTGCATCTGGAGCGACTTCTTGTAGTTGTCCTTCGGCGTCGCGCCCGCGCAGCCGAGGAACGTCCGGTGCGAGCCGGGCATGATCATCAGCCCGCCGTTGGTGTCGTAGTTCCTGGTGAGCGCGATCGACACCGAGACGGTCCGCATGTTCGGCAGGCCGTCCTCGGCGTGCCAGGTCTCGAAGTCGGAGTGCCAGTAGAAGCCGGAGGCCCCGAAGCCGGGCTTCACGTTGATCCGCGACTGGTGGACGTACACGTCCGAGCCGAGGATCTGCCGGGCCCGGCCCACGACGCGGGGGTCGGCGGCCAGGCGCGCGAAGACCTCACTGATCTTGTGCACCTCGAAGATGGACCGGATCTCCCGCGAGCGCGGCTCGACGATGGAACGCTCGTCCGCGCGCATCTCCGGGTCGTTGATCAGCCGCTCCAGCTCCGCGTGGTACGTGCGCACCTCGTCGGGTGTGATCAGCTCGTCGACGGCCCGGAAACCGTCCCGTTCGAACGCCGCGAGGTCCTCGTCCGTGAACGGCCCCGGCGTACCCGGCGCGGACCACACGACGGGGTCCTTGCGGTCGATGAGGACCTCTTCGGTGCCTCGGGTCGGGTACAGGTCGGCGGTGCGTTCGGGTGCGGTGGTCATGGCGGTGCCTGCCTCTCCTCTCGTACGGCCCGTGTGGGGATGTCGGGGTGTCGCTGCCGTCCGGCCCGGCCCGGCTACTCGGCCTCCGGCTCCGTGAGCAGCGGGTAGACGCCGTTCTCGTCGTGGTCCTCGCGGCCCGTCACCGGCGGGTTGAAGACGCACAGGCAGTGGAAGTCCTCCTTGACGCGCAGCGTGTGCTTCTCGTGCCCGTCGAGGAGGTACATGGTGCCGGGCGTGATGCGGTACGTCTCCCCGTTGGTGTGGTCGGTGAGCTCCGCCTCGCCCTTGGTGCACACGACGGCCTCGACGTGGTTGGCGTACCACATGGAGGTCTCGGTGCCCGCGTACAGAATGGTCTCGTGCAGGGAGAAGCCGACGCGCTCCTTGGCGAGCACGATGCGCTTGCTCTCCCAGGTGCCCGACTTGGCCTTCACGTGCCGGTCGGTGCCTTCGATGTCCTGGAACGAACGGACGATCACGGTGAGTTGGTGCCTTTCCTGCTGGTGGTACGGGGGAGTGGGCGCGGTGCGCGGGGCGCTCAGGCCGTCTCGCGCACGGCGCGGGTCAGGGTGCGCAGGCCCTCGTCGAGCTCGTCGGCGGTGATGGTCAGGGCCGGCAGGAGCTTGACGACCTCGCCCTGCGGGCCGGAGGTCTCGATGAGCAGGCCGAGGTCGAAGGCGCGCCTCGCGACGAGCCCGGCGCGCTCCTTGTCGCGGAACTCGATGCCCCAGACCAGGCCGCGGCCGCGGTACTCCACGATGTCGGCGCGGTGCTCGTCGACGAGGGCGACGAGCGTCTGCTCGACCTGCTCGCCGCGGGCGCGGGTCTGCTTCTCCATGGCGGAGCCGTCGGTCCAGTACGTCTGGAGGGCGGCGGCGGCCGTCACGAACGCCGGGTTGTTGCCACGGAAGGTGCCGTTGTGCTCACCCGGCTCCCACACGTCGAGCTCCGGCTTGAAGAGGGTGAGCGCCATCGGCAGGCCGTAGCCGCTGATGGACTTGGAGACGGTCACGATGTCCGGCGTGATGCCCGCCTCCTCGAAGGAGAAGAAGGCGCCGGTGCGGCCGCAGCCCATCTGGATGTCGTCGACGATGAGCAGCATGTCCTGGCGGTGGCACAGGTCCTGCAGGGCGCGCAGCCACTCGGCGCGCGCGACGTTGATGCCGCCCTCGCCCTGCACGGTCTCCACGATGACGGCGGCGGGCTTGTTGAGCCCGGAGCCCTGGTCCTCCAGGAGCCGCTCGAACCACAGGAAGTCCGGGACCTTGCCGTCCAGGTAGTGGTCGAACGGCATGGGCGTGCCGTGCACCAGCGGGATGCCGGCGCCGGCCCGCTTGAAGGCGTTGCCGGTGACCGCGAGCGAGCCGAGCGACATGCCGTGGAAGGCGTTCGTGAACGACACGATCGACTCGCGGCCCTTGACCTTGCGGGCCAGCTTCAGCGCGGACTCCACCGCGTTGGTGCCCGTCGGGCCCGGGAACATGACCTTGTACGGCAGGTCGCGCGGGCGCAGGATCAGGTTCTGGAACGACTCCAGGAAGGCGCGCTTGGCCGTCGTCGACATGTCGAGGCCGTGCGTGACGCCGTCGCGCTCCAGGTAGTCGAGCAGCGCCCGTTTCAGGACGGGGTTGTTGTGGCCGTAGTTGAGGGATCCGGCACCGGCGAAGAATCGAGGTACTCGTGGCCGTCCTCGTCGTACATGCGGCTGCCCTGCGCACGGTCGAAGACGGTGGGCCAACCGCGGCAGTAGCTGCGCACCTCCGACTCAAGGGTCTCGAAGACGCTCAGGTCCGGCTGGGTGATGGTCACAGCGAATCTCCTGGGAGATGGAAAGGGGTGAGGGGTCGAGGGGCGGGTGGGGTGACGAGGTGCCCGAGGGCTCAGCGGGCCACCGGGCCGATGACGTAGAGGACTTCGGGCTCGTGCCCGCCGTCGTCGCCGGGGAACAGGGCCGCGTCGAAGAGCACCGTGCGCTCGACGCGGGCGCCGTGCCGCTCGGCGTACGAGGTGAACAGGCGCTCCGAGGCGGTGTTGCCCGGCGTGATGGTCGTCTCGACGGTGTCGGTGCCGCGCTCGGCGGCGACCTTCGCCGTCAGCCCTTCGAGCAGCGCGGCGGCGAGACCGCGGCCGCGGTGCGCGTGGTCGACGGCCACCTGCCAGACCACGAGGGTGCGCGGCGCGTCCGGGCGGACGTAACCGGTGACGAAGCCGACCGGCTCGCCGTCGGCGTCCCGGGCCACGGCGGACGTGGCCGCGAAGTCGCGGCACCACAGCAGGTAGCTGTAGGACGAGTTGAGGTCGAGCACCTTGGAGTCGCGGGCGATCCGCCAGATAGCGGCCCCGTCGGCGACACCCGGGGTGTCAAGCCGCAGGCCTTCGGGCATTCCGTGGGAATTCACTCGCGGGTCGGACGCTTGCAGGTCGGTCGGTAGATCGGCTTGTGCAGCGGTCATGCGGATTGAATTTACCCAGCAATTTCTGGAATTGCATCGGGGGAAGGGGTTACATGGCGCGCCGCCATGTGTTATCGCGCCTGCGCGGGCGCCCGCATGAGACCCTGGTAGATCGCGGGCATTTGTCCGGATTATTACGGGCAAAACGGTCGTGATGTGGAGTGCGTCACAGGCCGGCGAGGGTCCGTCATGCGCCCGGAATGCGGCATTTCGCGTTGTCGAAACTTTGGTGTTTAGGGTCGTTGAAAGCGGGCAGGAGAAAACGGGAAGCTGTTCCCGAAAGAATTCGTGAAGACGCCGTTAAAACGAACTGAAAAAGGGAGTCTTAATGGGGTCGACCGCTGCGTCGACGCTGTGTCGACCGCCCCGTCGGCCGTTACCGGCAAGGGCAGCGGAAAGCCCCTCCGGGGAACCCGGAGGGGCGGACGCGGAGGACGGGCGGAAAGGGCGGGGGAGCGGGCGCGGGAGTGCCGGCCCGCGGGCCGGCCGGTGCGGCGCGCGCGGCGCGCCCGCCCCGCGGGGAAGGCCCCGGAAGAGCCGCCGGGCGGCGGTCAGGCCCGCGCCCAGGCCTCCGCGGCGGCGCGCCGGGCGGCCTCCAGGTCCACCGCGACGCCGGACTCGCTCAGCGCCGAGCCCAGCGCGGCCAGCGAACCGTGCACCACGCCCCGCGTCGCGTCCGGCCCGTAGTGGTTGACGCGGATCATCTCCTCGGCCAGTGCGCCCCCGCCCGCGACGAGCGGCAGCACCGGGTCGGCGGCCAGCGCCTTCGCCACCAGCGCCGAGGCGTCCACGCCCCGCGGCGCGCGCAGCGTCGTGGCCACCGGCGCGGCGTCCCGCGCCTCGTGCACGTACGGCTCCAGGCCGCCGCCCAGGGCGAGCGCGCCGGCGCGCGTGGCCGCGGCGGCGGTGGCGTGCCGCGCCATCAGCGCGTCCAGGCCCTCCGACTCGATCCGCTCCAGGCACGCCTCCAGGGCGAGCATCTCCAACTGCGCGGGCGCGTGCAGGAGCGCCTTGCGGCCGCCGTCGACCCAGCGCTCCTTCCAGTCGAGGAGCGACAGGTACGAGCGGCGCGGCGCCTGCGGGTTGGCGGCCATCCGCTCCCAGGCCCGCTCGCTCACCGACACCGCGGAGACGCCCGCCGGGCCGCCCATCGCCTTCTGCGCGCCGATCACGCACAGGTCCACGCCCCAGGCGTCCGGCAGCAGCGGCTCGGCGGCCACCGACGCCACGGCGTCCAGCATGAACAGCGCCCCGTGCGCGCGCACCACCTCGCCGATCTCCGCGACCGGATTGGTGTTGCCGGTCGCGGCCTCGGCGTGCACGAGCGAGACGAAGTCGATCCCGGGGTGCGCGGCGAGGGCCTCCTCGACCTGCGCGGCGGTGACCGCCGTGTGGAACGGCACCGCGAGGTCGACCACCGTGGCCCCGCAGTCGCGCAGCCAGTCCCCGAAGGTCTGCCCGTACGGGCCCGTGATCACGTTCAGGGCGGTGGTGCCGGGCCGCGCGGCGCCCCGGATGCAGCCCTCCAGCGGCAGGAGCGCCTCGCCCTGCGTGATCACCACGTCCTGCCGGGTGTCCAGGAGCCGCGCCACGCGGTCCTCGATCGCGGCGAAGTGCGCGGCGCTCAGCGGTGCCAGGTCGAGAAAGGGGTGGGTCATGGGCGTGCGCTCACTTCGCTGCTGCGTCGGGACGGTTGGCTGCCCCGAGCCTACCGACCGCCCCCGGCACCCGGTCCCGCCCGCCCCGGCCCCGGCCCGTCCCGCCCTCCTAAGCTGCTGGCATGAGCGATCACGCGGTGCTGCACGTGAAGGGGCGGGTGCTCGTCGGGCCCGAGGACGTACGGGACGAGCTGTGGGTGGTCGGCGGGCGGGTGACCTTCGAGCGGCCCGCCGCCGCGCAGGACGTGGTCACGGTGCGCGGCTGGGCGCTGCCCGGCCTGGTCGACGCCCACTGCCACGTCGGGCTCGACGCCCACGGGCCGGTCCCCGCCGAGGAGGCGGAGAAGCAGGCCCTCACCGACCGCGACGCGGGCGCGCTGCTGCTGCGCGACGCGGGCTCGCCGTCCGACACCCGCTGGATCGACGACCGCGAGGACCTGCCGAAGATCATTCGCGCGGGCCGCCACATCGCCCGCACCCGCCGCTACATCCGCAACTACGCGCACGAGATCGAGCCCGACGACCTCGTCGCGTACGTCGCCCGGGAGGCCCGGCGCGGCGACGGCTGGGTCAAGCTCGTCGGCGACTGGATCGACCGCGAGGAGGGCGACCTCACGGCGTGCTGGCCGCGCGGCGCGGTGGAGGCTGCCATCGCCGAGGCGCACCGGCTGGGCGCCCGCGTGACCGCGCACTGCTTCGCCGAGGA
This sequence comes from Streptomyces sp. CC224B, assembly GCF_030010595.1. Taxonomy (NCBI): domain Bacteria; kingdom Bacillati; phylum Actinomycetota; class Actinomycetes; order Kitasatosporales; family Streptomycetaceae; genus Streptomyces; species Streptomyces sp. CC224B. The sequence continues at coordinate 19,622 of NZ_JASCXL010000092.1, forward strand.
CTCGCTGCGCGACCTCGTCGAGGCGGGCATCGACTGCGTCGAGCACGCGACGGGGCTGACCGAGGACACCATCCCGCTGTTCGCGGAGCGGGGCGTCGCGATCGTGCCGACCCTCGTGAACATCGCGACGTTCCCCCGGCTCGCCGCCGGCGGCGAGAAGAAGTTCCCGAAGTGGGCGGACCACATGCGCCGCCTCCACGCCCGCCGCTACGACACCGTCCGGGCCGCGTACGACGCCGGGGTCCCGGTGTTCGCGGGCACCGACGCCGGGGGCTCCCTCGCCCACGGCCTGGTCGCGGGCGAGGTCGCGGAGCTCACCCGGGCGGGCATCCCCGCGCTCGACGCGCTCTCCGCCACGACCTGGGCCGCGCGGGCCTGGCTCGGCCGCCCGGGCCTGGTCGAGGGCGCGCCCGGTGACCTCGTCGTGTACGAGGACGATCCGCGGGCCGACGTACGGGTGCTCGCGGCGCCGCGCAGGGTGGTCGTCAACGGCAGGGTCGTCGGTTGACGACCGCCGGCCGCCCGCGGCGGGACGGGGGCGGCGTCCGCGGCGCCCCCGCTCGCGTCGCGCGGGCGCCCGCGGGGAAGGCGCCCGCGGGACGCGAGTGACGAGCGCCGCAATCCCCGTACCAGAACGCGGCGTTGACGGACGGTGACGCGACGGCACCGGGTTCGTTGACGAAGGGCTGTTCTTCCCCCGGGTCCCGGCCGCCGCCCGCGAGCGGACGTGAAGCGGGTGCCCCGGGGGAACTTCCGTGGCAGCCGATTCGAAAGCAGGGGCGGAAACCTCTCGTTGGGGTGAACTCACGCCAGGTTGTCGCCCGTTCACTCTCAGTGCGTAAGGATGCCGGAGTCGGCGGCGCCGCCCGGCGTACTCCGGCGTCCGTGGTGCCCCGCGCACGTGATGTCCCCGTGTGGCGTGCGCGGGTGGCACCTTCGTCACTCATGTGGGGGTTCCACCACCTTGTCCAGCAACACCTTCCGCCGCCGCCCGTCCGCGCGCCGCGCCGTCGCCCTTGCCGCCGCCACCGTGGTCGCCGCCGGTCCCGCGGCGCTCGCCACCGGCGGGGCCGCGCACGCCACGGACGACGACCGGGGCGGCCGCGCCGGTGCCGTCGTGCTCCGCACCGGACTGAACGTTTCCCTGCTCAACAAGACCGTGCGGCAGCCGCTCAACCTCGCCCTGAACGAGGTGAGCGCGCCCGCGAGCGCCGAGCGGACCACCCTCACCGCGAAGCTCGACGGCGTCGACGGCGGGCAGCCGTTCAGCGTCCTGCGCGCCGACGTGGCCACCGCGCGGGCCACCGTGAAGGGCGGCACCGCCCAGGGCTACAGCAACGTCGCCCGCGCCAAGGTGCACCTGCCGGGCCTGCCGCTGCTGCCCCTCGTCGAGGTCGACCAGGTCACGTCGAAGGCCGTGTGCGCGGCCGGTGAGCGGCCCACCGCCGAGTCGACGTTCGTGGGCACCGTGACCGTCCTCGGCAAGCAGGTCGCCGTGAAGTCCGCGGGCACCACCCAGGTGTCCGTCCCCGGCGTCGGCGAGGTCCGCCTCGACCTGTCCGCGACCCGCACCACCTCCCGTACGGCCGCCGCCACCGGGCTCCGGCTCCAGGTGAACGTGGACCCGCTGAAGCTCGGCGTCGCGGCCGTCGAGGGCACGGTGACCCTCGCGGGCGCCACCTGCGAGACCCCCGCGCCCGGCGCGAAGCCCCGCCCCGAACCGCAGGGCGGCAAGCCGGCGGAGCCCGTCACGCGACGGGAGGCGCCGAAGCCGGAGCCGAAGCCCAAGGACGAGAACGAGGACCTCGCGGCGACCGGGGGCAGCGCGGTGACGCCGTACGTGGCCGGCGGCGCGGTGGCCCTCCTCCTCGGCGGAGGCGGAGCCCTGCTGTACGCCCGCCGCCGCTGAGCCTGGCCCCTGGGCCTTGAGCGGGCCGGAGGGGCCCCGGGCCGGGCCCTGCGGGGGCTGGGCCCTGCCGGGCCTGGGTCTCGCGGGGGCTGGGCCCTTGCCGGGCTTGGGCCTTGCGGGGGCTGGGCTCTTGCCGGGCTTGGGCCTTGCGGGGGCTGGGCCCGGTATCGGGCTCGGGGCCCCTGCCCAGCGTGCTCGCCCACCCGCCCACCCGTTGCTGCCGGTTGCGAGGCGGGGCTGTTGTGCCGCTGCGCGGCGGGCTCACCCGCTCGCCCGGGCTGGTGGGCGTCAGGTCGGGCTCTGCTCCGGCCGGGGCGTGACGTGCTCCTCCGCCCCGCTCGGTGGTCGGCGACCGGCGGTCGGCGCCCGGCGGGCGTGGTCACTGCCGCTGCCGTGCAGCAGGCCCGCCCCCGGCGTACGTACGGCTGGTGGCTGCCGGCGCCGCCCTCGTCGCTGTCAGACCTGCCTGGCGGCGTTTCGACCATGAGAACGGTGGTGGGGCACCACGTCGATGACCAGCGGATCGCATCGGTGCTCCGGCACGTCCACGCGACAACAAAGCTGAACTGGGAGGGGATCCAGAACGGCACCCTCTCCTGGGGGACGCGGCGGCCTGTGCGTTGGGCGTGCTGGACCAGCGGGCTCCTCTGGCAGCGGGACACAGCGATCGGCCTCGTCCTGCGCAACGACCACGCCCCGGAGATCCGGGCGGGTGCGCCCCTCGCGCAGCAGGAGCGGAAGCCGAGTGCCGACGGGCGCCTGGACGACCGCCTGTCCGCACACCGGGCCGCAATGACGCCCGACGCCACACCGGTCGGCCTGTTGCCCATCGGCGCCGTCACCCTCGCGGCCCTTGCCGTACAGGCCCACCGGTGGGACTTGGCCGTCGAGTCGGACTACTTGTTCCCTTCCGCGGCGCGGGGTCGTGGGGCTGCTTCGGCCGTTGCGGAGGGGGCTGCTCACGGTCCTCCTCGTGGCTGCCGGTCCTCCCCGGGGGGCTTACGCCCGTCGCTGTGCGGCGACCTGGGCCTGGCTCTCCGCGCGTGGCCATCCGTCACGCTCTCCCGGCGGTGCGCAGGCAGAGGGCGGCAGGCGCGGCGTGGGTGGTTGAGGGCTGCGCCGGGTACCGCCGAGTTACGGGTGGGCGGGTGGGCACGGGTGCCGCGGAGCGGCGGGGTGGGGGCGTGCCTGGGAGTGCCGCGTGACGGGTGGGCGGGTGGGCGAGGGCGTCGCGGAGCGACGGGGTGGCCGGGCCGGGTGGTGCCCGTCACGGGTGGGCGGGTGGGAAGGGGGCGGTGCCGCGCCTGGTGGTGACCGTCACGGGCGGGTGGGTGGGCAAGCCCCCGCGGCGGTCAGGCCGCACAACCCCCGGGCCAGGCCCGGACCAGGGCCTCGGTGGTGGCCCGGCCTCGCACGGCCACCCGAACCCAGTCAGGCCCCAGGCCAGGAAACGTGTCGCCACGCCGCACCACGAACCCCCGCTCCAGCAACCGCTCCCGCACCACGGTCGCCGCCCCGGGCGTCCGTACGAGCACGAAGGGCCCCTCCGCCGGACCCACCACCTCCACCCCGGGCAGCGCCGACAGCCCCGCCACCAGGTGCCGCCGGTCCGCGGCCACGCGGTGCGCCACGTGTCCGGCCTCGGCGAGCGCGCGCGGCGTCACGCAGGCCTCGGCCGCCGCGAGGGCGGGCGACGACACCGGCCACAGCGGCTGCGCCCGCTCCAGGGCGCCGATCGTCGCCGGGTCGGCGAGGACGTACCCGATGCGCAGCCCGGCGAGCCCCCACGTCTTGGTGAGGCTGCGCAGCACCACGAGCCCGGGCACGTCGACGCGCCCGGCCAGGGCCTCCCGCTCCCCGGGCACCGCGTCCATGAAGGCCTCGTCCACGACCAGCACCCGCCCCGGGCGGGCCAGCCGGGCGAGGTCGGCCGCGGGGTGCAGGACCGAGGTGGGGTTGGTCGGGTTGCCCACGACCACCAGGTCCGCGTCCTCCGGCACCGCCGCCGGGTCGAGCCGGAAGCCGTCCGCCGCCCGCAGCAGCACCCGCCGCACCGTGTGCCCGGCGTCCCGGAGTGCCGCCTCGGGCTCCGTGAACTGCGGGTGCACGACCACCGGCCGCCGTACCCGCAGCGCCCGCGCGAGCAGCACGAACGCCTCCGCGGCGCCCGCCGTGAGCAGCACCCGGCCGGGCTCCACCCCGTGCCGTGCCGCCACGGCGGCCCGCGCGGCCCGCCCGTCGGGGTAGGCGGCGAGCCCGTCGAGCGAGGCCGCGATGCGCTGCTTCAGCCAGGCGGGCGGCGTACCGGAGCGGACGTTCACGGCGAGGTCGACGGGACCGGCGAGACCGATGAGACCGGCGGCACCACCAGGACCCCCCGGGCCGCCAGGTCTCCCGGGGCCCGCGCTGTCGCGTACCTCCGCGTCCCCGTGGTGCCGCAGGTCGACGTCCTCGGCCGAACCCACGGGACACACCGCCACGTCCTCGGCGCGGACGTCCGTCACGCCCCCGCCGCCGACCGTCCCCACCCGCGACACCGAGTCTGAGTCCGTGTCCGTGCCCAGGTCCGTGCCCAAGCCCGTGCCGACGTCCGTACTCATGTCCGTGTTCATGTCCCCGACCGTGCCCCTGTACTGCTGTGACTCGCGGCCCGGGCGAACGCCCCCGGCCGGCTCCTTCGGCGCCTGCCCGGCGCCCGTCGCGTCGGCGGAGCGTACCTCCGCCGCCGCCCGCGGACGCGCGGGCACCCGGGCGACGGCGCACGTCGCCCGGGTGGACCTCCGCTTGGGCACCAGGAGCTCGCCGCCCCGCGCGAGCGCCGCGGCCTCGGCCACGGACGGCGTACCCACGGCGGCGAGCACCGCGCCGGACCGGCCCGCCACCGCGACCCGCGCCAGCTCCTCCGCCGAGTACGCCGCCAGCGGCACCCCAAGGCGCGCGGCCGCCCCGGCGACGCCGGGCTCGTCCCGCTTGGCGTCGACGGTCGCCAGCCCCCGTACGGCCGACTGCGGGAGCCCGGCGTCCCGCAGGCAGCCGAGCACGAGGTCCAGGACCTCGTCGGCCGCGACGCCCTTGCGCGCTCCCACGCCGACGACGAGGTCCCGATTTTGGCCTTCCACGCCACCGGCCGGCTCGGCGCCTACGGACGGGACCGCTCCGGCGGGGGCGGTGACGTCAGCCATGAAGGAATCCTCTCGGACGGGACGGGACGGGACGGACGGGCAAGGCGGGCGGGGCAGGGAGGGCAGGGCCGGGCAGGGCGGCCGGGCGCGGCCGTGCGGGTGACAGTCGCGGCAACCGGTTAGCGGCCGCCGCCCCGATCCGCTAGCAAGAGCGCATGGCGGTGTTCGTGGCGCTCGGCGCGTTCGTGATGACCCTGGTGGGCGGCTGGACCGCCGGGCGGGTCACCGACCGGCGCCATCTGGTGCTCGGCCTCGCGGGCGGCCTGATGCTCGGCGTGGTCGGGCTCGACCTGTTGCCGGAGGCGCTGGAGGCGGCGGGCGAGCCGGTGTTCGGGGTGCCCGCGGCCCTGCTCCTGGCCGTCGCGGGGTTCCTGTTCGCGCACTCGGTGGAGCGGCTCCTCGCGCTGCGGCGTGCCGCCCCCCACGGCGCCGACGTGGCGGGCGGGGCGGCCGGCGGCCGGGTGCCGCAGGTGGGGCTCACCGCGGCGGCCGCGATGGTCGGGCACAGCGTCATGGACGGCGTCGCGATCGGCGCCGCCTTCCAGGTGGGCGGCGGCATGGGCGCCGCCGTCGCGGTGGCCGTCATCGCCCACGACTTCGCCGACGGCTTCAACACGTACACGATCACCAAGCTGTACGGGAACGCGCGGCGCAGGGCCGTGGCCATGCTGGTCGCGGACGCCCTGGCCCCCGTCGCGGGCGCCGCGTCCACGCTGCTGTTCACCCTCCCCGAGCATCTGCTCGGCGGCTACCTCGGCTTCTTCGGCGGGGCGCTGCTCTACCTCGCCGCCGCCGAGATCCTGCCCGAGGCCCACCACGACCATCCGGCGCGCTCCACGCTGCTGTGCACGGTGGCGGGCGCCGGTTTCATCTGGCTGGTGGTCGGCCTGGCGGAGTGAGCCCCTCGCCCCGCCGCACACCCCGCCCCTGACCCTGCCGCGTACCTCTCCACGCGTCACCGAGCGGCCCCGGCCCCGGTCCCGGCCTCAGCCCCGGCCGAAGCCCCAGCCCCGGTCCCGGCCGAAGCCTCAGCCCCGGTCACGTCCCCCGCCCCGCCGACGCACCTCTCCACGAACCGCCGCGCCACCCCGGGTTCGGCCGCCCAGTGCGTGTGCAGATAGCTCGCGTGCACGCCCCGCTGCACGAAGCCCTCGACGCGCCGCTCGGGCGTGCGCAGCCCCCAGGCGGGAGCCGGCCCCGCGCCCGGCTCGACCACGGTGCGGTGGAACTCGTGTCCGCGCATCCGCGTCCCCGCCGCGGCCAGGACGCTGTCGGACACCGCCACGGCGTCCCGGTAGCCGAGCGTCAGCCGCTCCGCCATCCGCGCCCGGGCGTCGAGCACCCCGCACATCGGCCTCCCGTCCAGCTCCCGCGCGAGGTAGAGCAGCCCCGCGCACTCGGCCGCGACCGGTGCCCCGGTGGCGGCCAGCTCCGCCACGGCCGTGCGCAACGGCTCGTTGGCGGACAGCTCCGGCGCGTACACCTCCGGGAACCCGCCCCCGATCACCAGCCCCCGCGTCCCGGCGGGCAGCCGCTCGTCGTGCAGCGGGTCGAAGACGACGACCTCGGCCCCGGCGGCCGTCAGCAGCTCGGTGTGCTCGGCGTACGAGAACGAGAACGCCGCCCCGCCCGCGACGGCGACCACGGGCCTGCCACCCGCCGCGCCCGCCGGTACCTCGTCCCCCGGCGCGTCCGCGCCCGCCCCGGCCCCGGCGCCCGGCTCCCACGGCGCCCCCGGCCAGGACCCCGCGCCGCGCGCCAGCGCGAGCACGGCCTCCAGGTCGCACCCCTGCCGCACCTGCTCCGCCAGCGCCGCCACCGAGTCCACCGCCTCGGCCCGCCGCTCCGCGACCGGCACCAGGCCGAGGTGCCGGGACGGCGCCCGCACCTGCGGGGCCCGCCGCAGCGCGCCGAGCACCGGCACGCCCGACGAGTCCAGCGCCTCCCGCAGCAGCTCCTCGTGCCGGTCGGAGCCGACCTTGTTGAGGATCACCCCGCCGAGCCGCACCTCGGGGTCCCACGACGCGAAGCCGTGCACGAGCGCCGCCACGGACCGCGACTGCGAGGACGCGTCGACGACCAGGACCACCGGCGCCCGCAGCAGCTTCGCGACGTGCGCGGTGGACGCCAGCTCGCCCTGCCCGGCCGCCCCGTCGAACAGGCCCATGACGCCCTCGATCACGGCGAGGTCGCACCCCGCCGCGCCGTGCGCGAACAGCGGCCCCACCAGGTCGGGGCCGCACAGGTACGCGTCCAGGTTCCGGCCGGGGCGCCCGGTGGCGAGCGCGTGGTAGCCGGGGTCGATGTAGTCGGGCCCGACCTTGTGCGGCGAGACGGTGAGCCCCGCCCGCGTGAAGGCCGCCATGAGCCCGGTCGCGACGGTCGTCTTGCCGCTCCCGGAGGACGGCGCCGCGATGACGACACGTGCTACCACTCGATGCCCCGCTGCCCCTTCTGACCCGTGTCCATCGGGTGCTTGACCTTCGACATGTCGGTGACGAGGTCGGCGTACTCCACCAACTTCTCCGGGGCGTTGCGCCCGGTGATCACCACGTGCTGGGTGCCGGGCCGCTCCCGCAGCACCTCCACCACCTCGTCGACGTCCACCCAGCCCCAGTGCAGCAGGTACGCGAACTCGTCGAGCACGTAGAACCGGTACGTCTCGGCGGCCAGGTCCCGCTTGACCTGCTCCCAGCCCTCGCGTGCCTTCTCCTCGTGGCTCGGCTCGCCCGCGGCGGGCTCCCGCTGGATCCACGACCAGCCCTCGCCCATCTTGTGCCAGTCGACGCGCCCGCCCTCGCCGCTGGCCCCGAGGACCTTCAGCGCGTTCTCCTCGCCGACCTTCCACTTCGCCGACTTGACGAACTGGAACACCCCGATCGGCCACCCCTGGTTCCAGGCGCGCAGCGCCATGCCGAACGCGGCCGTCGACTTCCCCTTGCCGACGCCCGTGTGCACCATCACCAGCGGGCGGTTCCGGCGCTGACGCGTCGTCAGGCCGTCGTCCGGCACCACGTTCGGCTGCCCCTTCGGCATTACGCCACCTTCCTCTCGTTGCCCGTCCGTACCTCACGGCCCGTCCGTATTTCGTGGCCCGTCCGTACCTCGCGGACGAGTCCGGCGATGCTCTCCGCGCGCAACTCGTCCAACGTCACCGCCGTGCCGCCCAGTTCACCGGCGAGGCGCGCGGCCAGGCCGAGCCGTACGAACCCGGTCTCGCAGTCCACGACGACCGACGCGACCCCGTCGGCCGCGAACAGCCGCGCGGCCCGCCCGGCGAGCGCCACGGGCTCGGGGCCGCCGGTGGCGCGCCCGTCCGTCACCACCACGACCAGCGGCCGCCGCGCCGGGTCCCGCAGCCGCTCGATCCGCAGCACCTCGTGCGCCGTGAGCAGCCCGGCCGCGAGCGGCGTACGCCCGCCCGTGGGCAGCGACTCCAGGCGCGCGGCGGCGGCGTCCACCGACGACGTGGGCGGCAGCGCCACCTCCGCGGCGGCGCCGCGGAACGTCACCAGACCCACCTTGTCCCGCCGCTGGTAGGCGTCGAGCAGCAGCGAGAGCACGGCGCCCTTCACGGCACCCATCCGCTGCCGCGCCGCCATCGAGCCCGAGGCGTCCACCACGAACAGCACGAGGTTGCCCTCGCGCCCCTCGCGGACGGCCTGCCGCAGATCGTCCCTGCGCACCACCAGCCCGGGCCCCGACCGGCCGCGCGCCCGCTGGTGCGGCGCCGCGGCCTGCACGGTCGCCGCCAGGTGCAGCTTCGTCAGCGTCCCGCGGGGCCGCCGGGCCCCGGTCGTCCGCCCGTGCTCGGTGCGCGCCCGCGACCGCCGCCCGGCCGCGCCGTCGCCGAGCCCCGGCACGCTCAGCACCTTCGTACGGAACGGCTCGGCGGCCCGCACCGGCTGCTGCTCCCCGGCCGGGGCGCCCTGCGGCCGGCCGCCCTCGGGGGCCTCGCCACCGGCCGGCGGCGTGCTCGACCCGGCGGAGGCGTCCGTGTCCGGGGGCGGGGCCTGGGGCGGCACACCGCCACCACCGCCACCGCCGTCCCCGCCGCCGTCCCCGTCGGGGCCCTGGTCGTCGTCCCCGCCGTCGCCGTCGCCCTCGCCGGGGCCGGTACCGGGGTCGTCGGCGGCGAACTCCTCCAGCGTCTCGTCGAGCTTGTCCTCGTCGAGGCCGGGGGCGTCGAACGGGTTGCGGCGCCGCCGGTGCGGCAGCGCGAGCAGCGCGGCCTGGCGCACGTCCTCCGCGAGGACGTCCTCGCGCCCCGCCCACGCGGCCAGCGCGGTCGCGGTGCGGGCCATCACGATGTCGGCGCGCATGCCGTCCACCTCGAAGGCCGCGCAGGTCGCCGCGATCTGCCGCAGCGCGCCGTCGCCGAGCCGCACCCGGGGCAGCAGCGCCCGCGCGGCCACGATCCGCTCCCGCAGGGCCCGCTCGTCCCCGGCCCAGCGCCCGGCGAAGCCCTCGGGGTCGTCGTCGTAGGCGAGCCGCCGCTTGACGACCTCGACGCGCTGGTCGGGCTCGCGGGACGCCGCGACCTCCACGGTCAGGCCGAACCGGTCGAGCAACTGCGGCCGCAGCTCGCCCTCTTCGGGGTTCATGGTCCCGACGAGCAGGAAGCGCGCCGCGTGCCGCACGGACACGCCCTCCCGTTCGACGTACGAGGCGCCCATCGCGGCGGCGTCGAGCAACAGGTCGACCAGGTGGTCGTGGAGGAGGTTGACCTCGTCGACGTACAGGATGCCGCGGTGCGCGTCGGCGAGCAGCCCCGGCTCGAAGGCCTTGACGCCCTCGGCGAGCGCCCGCTCGATGTCGAGGGACCCCACGAGCCGGTCCTCGGAAGCGCCGACGGGCAGCTCCACCATGCGCGCGGCCCGCGTGGTGCCCGTGCCGGGCTCGTGCGGCCCGTCCGGGCACCCGGGGTCGGGCGCCCCCGGCGCGCACGAGAACCGGCACCCGGCGACGACGTCCACCTCCGGCAGCAGCGCCGAGAGCGCCCGGACGGCCGTCGACTTGGCGGTGCCCTTCTCACCCCGCACCAGGACGCCGCCGACCGCGGGCGAGACGGCGTTGAGCAGCAGGGCGAGCCGCAGGTCGTCCTGGCCGACCAGCGCGGTGAAGGGGTAGGGGGTACTCACGCGACGACCTCCATGTCCTGCCCGTCCGGCGTGTGCGGACGGGCGTCAAGCGCGATGGAACGGGGGCCCGGGGGCGGCGCCCACGGAGCCGGGAAGGAGCGGGCCCGGGGAGCCCGCGGCGGGGCACCACGCCGTCGTCCCGTCACGAGGGCGCCCCCGGCGGGACGAAGGGGAGACCGGCGGGCGGGCCGCTCTCGACGAGCCGCAGCAGCGCGTCCGTGTCCGCGCTCTCCTCGATCAGATCGCCGAGCAGGTCGAGCTGTTCCTCGCGCAGCGCCGCGAAGCTCGTGTCCGGGGCCGGTACGAAGCGGCGCCCGGCGGCGCGGGCCACCTCGGTGAGGAAGCGCCGCCGGAACGCGTCGCTCTCCAGCGAGCCGTGCCAGTGCGTGCCCCACACCTCGCCGACGCGGCAGCCGTCCAGGAACGGCTCGCCGCCGAGCACGTCGGCGACGCCGTGGTGGATCTCGTAGCCCTCGACGGGCTCGCCGAGGGCCTTCCCGGACGGCCGCGCCAGGGTCTTCTCCCGCGCGAACCGCACCCGTACGGGCAGCAGTCCGAGCCCCTCCACGGTCCCGGCGCGCGACTCCACCTCGTCCTCGATGCGCTCGCCGAGGACCTGGAAGCCGCCGCAGATCCCGAGCACGGGCCGCCCCTGCGCGGCCCGGCGGGCCAGCGCGTCCGCGAGCCCGCGCTCGCGCAGCCAGGCGAGGGCGCGCACGGTCCCGCGCGTCCCCGGGACGACGACGAGGTCGGCGTCGGCGAGCTCCTCGGCGCGGTCCACGAACCGCACGACGACGCCCGGTTCGGCGGCCAGGGCGTCCACGTCGGTGAAGTTCGACATCAGCGGCACCGCGCAGACGGCGACGCGCAGCACGTCCTCGCCGTGCGGCGGCGCGACCGCGGACTCGCGTACGGCGCCGCGCAGCGAGACCCGCAGGCCGTCCTCCTCGTCGATGCCGAGCCCGTGCCGGAACGGCAGCACGCCGAACGTCCGCCGCCCGGTGAGCTCCTGGAGCATGTCGAGCCCCGGCTCCAGGAGCGACACGTCGCCGCGGAACTTGTTGACGAGGAACCCGGCCACCAGCTCCTGGTCGGCGCGGTCGAGCAGCGCGACGGTGCCGAAGAACGACGCGAAGACGCCGCCGCGGTCGATGTCCCCGACCACGACGACCGGGAAGCGCGCGGCCCGCGCGATGCCCATGTTCACGATGTCGGTGCGCCGCAGGTTGATCTCGGCGGGACTGCCCGCCCCCTCGCAGATCACGGCGTCATACGTGCCCCGCAGCTCCTCCAGGCATCCCACGACGGTGTCGAACAGCGCCTGCTGCCTGCCGCCGTGGTAGCCGCGCGCGCTCATCTCGCCCACCGGCCTGCCCATGAGGACGACCTGGCTGGACCGCTCACCGCCCGGCTTCAGGAGTACCGGGTTCATCAGCGCCGACGGCTCGACCCGGGCGGCCTGCGCCTGCATGGCCTGCGCCCGCCCGACCTCGGCGCCCTCGCGGGTGACGAAGGAGTTCAGCGACATGTTCTGCGCCTTGAACGGCGCGACGGAGACCCCCTTGCGCGCCAGCCACCGGCAGATCCCGGCGGTGACGACGCTCTTGCCCGCGTCGGAGGTCGTCCCGGCGACCAGCAGCCCGCCGCTCACAGCGACCACCCCTTCCCGCGCCGTGCCCGCACCAGGCGCGCCCCGGCGACGACGCCGAGCGCCAGCCAGCTCACCCGACGCGACAGCCGTACGGCCCGCTCGATGTCGTCGACGGCCACGGCCCGCCCCTCCTCGTTCAGCACCGGCCGCTCCTCCACACGTCCCGCGTACGACAAGGTCCCCCCGAGCCGCACCCCGAGCGCCCCCGCGAACGAGGCCTCCACGACCCCGGCGTTGGGGCTCGGGTGCAGCCGCGCGTCGCGCCGCCAGGACCGCAAAGCCTCCTGGGGCGCGCCCCCGGCGACGACCGCGAGGAGCGCGGTGAGCCGCGCCCCCGGCCACCCGGCGACGTCGTCGAGGCGCGCGGAGGCCCAGCCGTACCGCAGGTACGCGGGTGACCGGTGGCCCACCATGGCGTCCAGCGTGTTGACGGCCCGGAAGCCGAGAAGCCCGGGCACACCGGCCACGGCGCCCCACACCAGCGCGCCCACGACGGCGTCGGAGGTGTTCTCGGCGACGGACTCCACGACGGCCCGCGCGATCCCGTCCGCGTCCAGGGCCTGGGGGTCGCGCCCGCACAGGTGCGGCAGGCGCTCCCGGGCGACCTCCACGTCCCCGGCGGCGAGCGCGCCGCCGATGGCCCGCGCCTCCCGGCCGAGCGTGGTGCCCCCGACGACGGCCCAGGTCGCGGCCGCGGTCAGGCCGACGGACGCGGCCCGCGAGCGGCGCCCGGCGCGGACGGCGAGCGCCCCCAGGGCGACGGCGCCCCCGGCGCAGACGGCGGTGTGCAGCGCGCCCCACCCACGGTGGTCGCGCCACAGGACACGCTCGACGGCCTGCGCCGCACGCCCGAACGCGGCGACCGGGTGCCCTCGGCGGGGGTCGCCGAGCAGCAGGTCACCGAGGAGTCCGGCGGCGGCGCCGTACGCGAAGTCGCGATCGGCACGCATCGGATCAGCCCGCCGTCACGCGCGGGAGGCGGCGAAGGACCAGCGGATCGGGGCGGCCGGGGAGGCCGGGGGAGGGGCTCGACCCGGAGGGAGCCCCGGCGGGAAACGGCGGTCGGCCGCGCATGACGACGTGTCCTCACTCAGGGTGTCCGCGCCCTGGTTCGACGTGACAGGCGGCGAGAGTTCCTGGCTCCCGGGAGCGCGTCGGACGCGCTGCGCCGGTGACAGTGGCGGGACCGCGCCGGATTCGCACCGGACTTCCTCTGCTGCCGCCGTGGTTGGCCCCGGCAGTCCACCACGCCCGTCAGCGCCCGTCAACTCGCGGTTGACCTGCGGCGGGGCAGTGTTGCGCGGACCACGTCCACGCGCCGTCGGCGCCCCCGGACGCGCCCCTCGTACCAGCCCCCGTACGAAAGGAGCGGCACCCGGTGGGTCACCGGATGCCGCTCCACGCCTTGACCGCCCGCGCCGCCCTGGGGCGCGCGTCCTCAGACGACGATCAGGTAGATCCCGTACGCCACCGCCGCCGCGCACAGCGCGAAGCAGGCGTACGCGCCCAGGCGGGCCGGCACCGCGCCGGTGCCGCCGCCGGCCGTGGCGGCGCGGGCCTGCTCCTGCTTGGAGAGGCCGACGATGCCGAGCGTGAACAGGCCCACGAGGGCGACGGTCACCACGAGGCTGACTCCGAAGACGGAGCCGAGTGCTGCCCAGTCGATCTTCATGCTGCTGCTTCCTTAGACCGTGGCGGGCCGGGCGGGGTCCGCCACGGACGCGGTGTTGCCGGACATCGGTGCCTCGGGGGCGCCCACCGACACGGTGGCCAGCGCGCCCGCCGGGGGCGGGGTGACGGCGGCGATCGCGGTGGTGACGACGCCCGCGGGCTCGCCGTCCCGCGCGGCGCCGGTCGCGCCGATCTCGTCGGCCGTGACGTTCGTGTGGTCGACCGGCTGGCGGCGCGACAGGGACCAGATGACGGCGGAGCCGCCGATGAGCAGCGCGGCCGTGACCGCGACGCCCCAGTCGCCCTGCTTGGTGAGCAGCTCGGCACCGGCGCCGACCAGGCCCGCGGCCGGCAGCGTCAGGCCCCAGGCCACGAACATCCGGGTGGCGGTGGACCAGCGGACCACACCGCCCTTGCGGCCGAGGCCCGCGCCCATCACGGCGCCGGAGCAGACCTGCGTGGTGGAGAGCGAGAAGCCGATGTGCGAGGACGCGAGGATCGCGGTCGCGGCGGAGGTCTGCGCGGCGAAGCCCTGCTGCGGGGCCAGCTCGGTCAGGCCCTTGCCCATGGTGCGGATGATCCGCCAGCCGCCCAGGTAGGTGCCGAGCGCGATGGCGACACCGGCCGAGACGATGACCCACAGCGGGGGGTTCGCGCCCGGGTTGAGGACACCGCCGGTGATCAGGGCGAGGGTGATGATGCCCATGGTCTTCTGCGCGTCATTCGTGCCGTGGGCGAGCGAGACGAGGCCGGCCGAGGCGATCTGCCCGGCGCGGTACCCCTTGGAGGTCGCCTTCTCGTCCGTGCGGCTGCTGATGCGGTACGTCAGCCGGGTGGCGAGGGACGCCGCGACACCGGCGACGAGCGGGGCGGCGACCGCGGGGAGCAGCACCTTGGTGACGACCGTGCCGCCGTTCACCGACGACCAGCCCATGGACATCACGGCGGCGCCGATGAGGCCGCCGAACAGGGCGTGCGAGGAGCTGGACGGCAGGCCGAGCAGCCAGGTCAGGAGGTTCCAGAGGATCGCGCCGACGAGGGCGGCGAAGATCACCTCTGTCTTGAGACCGCCCTCGTTGATGATGCCGCCGGAGATCGTCTTGGCGACTTCGACGGACAGGAACGCTCCGACGAGGTTGAGCACGGCGGACATGGCCACCGCCGTCTTGGGCTTGAGGGCGCCGGTCGAGATGGTCGTCGCCATCGCGTTGGCAGTGTCGTGGAAACCGTTCGTGAAATCGAACACGAGAGCGGTGACGATCACGATCCCGAGGAGAAGCGTGATGTTTTCCATTTACCCAGGCTTCTGTTGGACGTCAGTGGCTTGTGGACCGTAAGCAACCTGAGTGAACGGAAAGTGAACTGGGCCGGGCCTGGCGGTGACCCGTCCAAGGATGCCGCGGCTCCGCATCGTTCCGGCATACACCGGAGCGCGCCCCCGCGCCCGCCCGGAGACCCCCCACAACCCCGGAATTGGGCCGTCCGGGGCATGTCCGCGGGGCGCCCGGCCCTCGTCGCTCAGCCGCGCGCGAACTCCCTGAGCTGGGCCGTCGACCCGTGAAAGAGATCCTGGTCACCCGGCAGCCGGCCCCCGCCGTCGCCGTCGTCGCTGCCGCCGCTGCCGTCGCTGCCGTCGGAGTATTGCCAGAACGTCCAGGCCGACCAGCCGCTCGGCAGCGCCCCCGGCGACGCCGACCAGCGGGCGAGCCACAGCGGGTGCCGGCCGAAGGCGGTGCTGCCGCCCGTGCAGGCGTTCCACCACTTCGCGGTCGTGTAGATCACCGGCAGCCGGCCCGTGCGGCGCCGCACCTCGTCGCTGAAGGACCTGATCCAGGCCACCATGCGGGCCCGGGTCAGGCCGTAGCACGTCCGGTTCCCGTATGGGTTGTGCTCGATGTCGAGCGCGGGCGGCAGCGTCCAGCCGTCCGGCGTCCAGTGCCCGCCGTTGGCCACGAAGTGCGCGGCCTGCGCCGTACCGGACGACCGGTGCGGCAGGGCGAAGTGGTACGCGCCCCGGACCAGCCCGGCGGCGCGGGACCCGTCGTACTGCCGGCGGAAGTACGGGCTGCGGTAGGTGTGGGACTCGGTGGCCTTCACGTAGACGAAGCGCGCCCCCGCGGCCCACGCCCCCGGCCAGTCCACGTCCCTCTGGTGCGAGGACACGTCGTGCCCGCGCGTCCTGTCCGCCGCCGACGCGGGTGCCTCGGCGAGCGCGGTCCCGCCGATCGCCAGGGCCGCGACGGACACGGCGACGGCGTGGGCGCGACGGCGGGACGGCTGCTGATCACGGGCCATGCTTCCCCCTGGATGGCGACGTGCGGGCAAATCCCCCAGAGGGTACTGGAAAATCCACCCATAAATGTTCAATATTCAGCTAAGTGGGGTGAGAGGGTCTGACCGGGCCGAAACGTGCCGAAGGGATCCCTGGGTTCTCGGAACCGGTGTCCGGTCCTTCGCCGCCTGCCAGGATCACGGCATGACTGAGCAGCGACAGGAACAGCGGCAGGACGGACCGCAGGACGGACCCCAGGACGAGCGGCGGGACCCACCCGGTGCCCCGGCCCCGGAGGCGCTCGCGCGGGCCTGGGACGCGCTGGTGGCGACCGCGCGCAGGACGGTCGCCGACGGCCTCGTCGTGGGCACCTCCGGCAACGTCTCCGTCCGCGTCGGGGACACCGTCCTGGTCACCCCGAGCGGCGTCGCCTACGACGACCTGGGACCGGACGACGCCGTCGGCGTGGACCTGGACGGCAGGCGGCTCCTCGGCGAGCTGACCCCCACCAGCGAGCTCCCCATGCACCTGGAGATCTACCGCGCCACCACCGCCGGCGCCGTCGTCCACACCCACGCGGTGCACGCCACCGCCGTCTCCACGCTCGTCCCCGAACTCCCGCCCGTCCACTACATGACCAGCGCCCTCGGCGGCCCGGTACGCGTGGCCCCCTACGCCCTGTACGGCACCGACGAGCTGGCCGCGCACATGCTGCGCGCCCTGCGCGACCGCACCGCCTGCCTCCTCCAGAACCACGGCACCGTCGCCTACGGGGACACCCTCACCCAGGCCTACGACCGCACGGCCCAGCTCGAGTGGATGTGCCGCCTCTGGCTCACGGCCGTGTCCGTGCCGGGGCGCGCCCCCACGCTCCTGTCCCCGGACCAGCTCGACGAGGTGACGGAGAAACTGAAGGGGTACGGGCAGAGGAAGTGAGCGGGGACGGGCCCGGGCGTACCCGCCAGGGTCACGCCCGCTGGCCCCTGTCGCCCACCCCACGGAGACTTGACCCGTGCGCCCAGCCAAAGCCGCAGCCGCAGCCGTCACCGCCGCCTCCGCCGCCGCTCTCGCGGCCGTCGCGGCGGGCCGCTACGCCAGCAACGCCGCCCTCAGGACCGCCCCCGACCGCCCGCTGCCCACACAGCAGCGCCTGACCGTCCACGCCACCGCCGCGGGACAGGTCGCCCTCACCCGCTCCCTGGCCTCCCTGCGCCCCGGCGTCCACGGCCTGACGGGCCCCGGCTGCCACGCCGTGGTCGGCCCCGTCCTGGCGGAGGCCCCGCACCCGGCCGACACGGTCGTACGCCGCCTGGAGCGGGTCACCCGCGGCACCCTGGAGCCGGGCGCCAAGGTCTGGCTCACCCCGCAGGTCCACACCGGCGACCCGCGCTCGGCCCTGGGCATCGAGTACGCCGACGTCGACATCCCCGGCGAACTCGGGTCGCTGCCCGCGTGGTTCGTGCCCGGCGGCCGCGACACCTGGGTCATCGCCGTGCACGGCCTCGGCACCACCCGCGAGCACAGCATGGTCGTCATGGACTTCCTGCGCGCCTGGCGGCTGCCCGTCCTGGCCCTCGCCTACCGCGGCGACCCGGGCGCGCCGCGCTCCCCGGACGGCCTCGGCCACCTCGGCGAGACGGAGTGGCGCGACCTGGACGCCGCCATCCGGCACGCCGTGCGCTACGGCGCGCGGAGCGTCGTCCTGTACGGCTGGTCCACCGGCGCCACCATGGCGCTGCACGCCGCCGCGCGCGCCGCCCTGCGCGAGCGCGTGGCGGGCCTCGTCCTCGACTCGCCGGTCCTCGACTGGGAGGCCGCCCTGCGCGCGCTCGCCACCGCGCGCCGCACCCCGGCCCCGCTCCTGCCGCTCGCGGTGCGCGCCGCCCAGGGCCGCACCGGCCTGCGCGGCGACCGCCTCCGCGCGGTCGCGGACCCCGCCGGGCTCAAGGTGCCGACGCTCCTGCTGCACAGCCCCGACGACGCCGTCGCCTCCTGGGCGCTGTCGCGGGAGCTGGCCCGCAAGCGGCCCGAGCTGGTCACCCTGCACACCGTTCCGGATGCGTCCCACGGCGCCCTGTGGAACGCCGACCCGGCGGACTACGAAGAGGCGCTCCGCCGCTTCCTCACTCCCCTCATGTGAGCCTCCCGCGCGCCGGGGCGGCCGCCCCCGAAGTGCTCCACCGGGATTCCGTTTGGGTTTTCGGACCGTCAACAGGAAGACTGCTCCTGTGACGTCCCGTAACCCGCGCGACTCCCGGCTCCACCTCGTCCGCACCTCGTCGTCCCGGGCCGAAAGGCGGGCGGAGGCCGAGCGCGGCCCAGCCCGCGGCCCCCTCGGCGGCCCCGGCGCGGTCACCCAGCGCCGGGCGCGCCGCCCCGCGCCGCCGCCCCCGGAGGGCACCCCCGCGCCCG